>CATEMS010000086.1 GCA_949507465.1 Flavobacteriaceae bacterium | reverse complement strand
CATGGAGTGGTTGCCGTAAAATGCATCTGAAGATTTTACGGTGTAGTCTCCGTTGATCCCTAATTTTAATGTTTTTAAGCTTACATTTTTGTTATACAAATGCGCATGTGCTAGAAATTTTTTATCAATTAAAGAGGTAATAGACTCTCCTACAATAAGCTTCTTGTAGTGGTCTTTCATTGGGAGCTTAATATTTGAACTTAGTGGTGTTGCAGTAACTCCTAATATGACAGCGTGTTTAAAAAACTTCATCAGTTTTCTAAATGAGTTATAATGTGCCTCATCTATAATAACCAATCCAATATTATCTAAACTTACTTTTTCCTCTTGAAGTCTGTTGTTTAGCGTCTCTACCATAGCCACAAAACAACTGTAATCTTCTTGGTCCTCTAGTGACTTTACATCTGAGTTGATGATCTTATTATGCACCCCAAAGCCTTCTAACATGTTAGATGTTTGCGTACTTAACTCAATTCTGTGGGTGAGCACAACTACCTTTTTACCTTTAGTAGCGATATATCTTTTTGCTATTTCAGAAAAAACTACTGTTTTACCACCACCAGCCGGTAACTGATATAATAAGTTAGTATCTGTAGGGGCACTGTCCAGATAGTCAAAAATGGTATCTAGATCCTTTTGTTGGTAATCGTAAAGTGTTTTCTCAGAAAATTTCGTTGAAACAGACAAGTAGCAGAGTTTTTTAATGGTTTTTGTGAAATGATTTTTAAGATTTCTCTAAAAAATCAAACGTACAAAATTAACAGATTTTTACCGCTAAGCATAAGGAATCACCGAAAAAGATTAAATTAATATCCCTTTAAAGTATCTACTTGATTTAAAAGCGGTTGGTGGCTTGTTAATCTGTTATAATTAACTACTATTTGAGCAACGACAGATTCTGGACTAGAAATACTTGCACAATGAGGGGTAATATGAATTTTTGAATGACCCCAGAAGGGGCTTTTTGTATCTAATGGCTCCGTTGGAAAAACATCTATAGCGGCACCACACATTTGGCCTTTATCTATACTTTGGATTAAATCCTCACCCACCAAATGTGGTCCTCTTGCCACATGAATTAGATATGCTCCACGAGGTAATTTTGAGAAAAGAGATTCATTTAAAATTCCATTTGTATCTGGTGTTAGTGGGAGTAAACACACCAAAACATTGGTCTTTTCTAAAAATAAATCCAAATCTACTTTTTCATAGGTTGTGATTCCTTCTATTTGTTTTTTAGAATTAGACCATCCTAAAACATTAAAACCCTGAACTGATAAAGCTTTCGCTGTGGCAGATCCCAATACACCCATTCCCATAATGCCAATCGTGATATCTTTCTTTCTCAAATAAGGATTTTGCTGCCAAAGTGATAAAGATTGTTGTGAATGATATTGATACAATCCCTTCATATAAGCATATACTTGCGCTGTAACGAACTCTTCCATATCTGTTATTAATAAAGGGTCTACTACCCTAGTCATTAACAATTCTTGATTAAAAGAAGGATCTTCGAAAATAAAGTCTACTCCTGCGCCCATAGAAGCTACACATTTTAAATTTTTGTATTGGTCAAAT
>CATEMS010000085.1 GCA_949507465.1 Flavobacteriaceae bacterium | reverse complement strand
GTTTTTTTTGTTGCACTAATGGTTGGGATAATATAAAGTGGGCGTGACAAAAACTGAAGGGATAGCTTTATTAGCTGCCCAAGATGTAATTGCTTTATGCGCGCCCAGAGATTCATTAGGTTGCTTTATATTCTTTTACAGCCTCGATAAATGCAGCAGCGTTTTCTATAGGAATATTTGGTAAAATACCATGTCCCAGATTTACTATGTATTTGTCCTTTCCAAAGGCGTCAATCATTTGTTTCACCTGTTTTTTTATCTCTTTAGGGGGGCTAAAAAGCCTTGTTGGATCAAAGTTTCCTTGAAGGGTAATGTTTCCTCCAGTTAAATACCGAGCATTTTTTGCAGAGCATGTCCAATCTATTCCTAGAGCACTTGCGCCGCTTTTTGCCATGGTATCTAGGGCAAACCAACACCCTTTTCCAAAAGCAATCACAGGAGCATGGTCTTTCAAAGCATCAATAATTTGCTGTATGTATTGCCAAGAAAACACCCCATAATCATCGGGAGATAACATGCCCCCCCAACTATCAAAAATTTGAACAGCATCCACTCCGGCAGTAATTTTTTCTTTCAGATAGGCAATGGTGGTATCCGTAATCTTTTGAAGTAATGTATGAGCAGCTTGTGGCTGGGTAAAGCAAAACTGTTTTGCCTTGTCAAAATTTTTGCTTCCTTGTCCCTGCACGCAGTAACACAATATGGTCCATGGGCTTCCTGCAAAACCAATCAATGGAATTTCATCGTTGAGTTTTTCTTTGGTTATTTTAATAGCCCGCATGACATATCCAAGGCTTTGATCAATGTCTGGAACCACAACTCCGTCAAGATCCCTTTCAGACCGAATTGGATTTGGAAGCCAGGGGCCAATATCTGGTTTCATTTCAACGGCTATGTTCATTGCCTGAGGGATTACCAGTATGTCACTAAATAATATCGCTGCATCCATACCATACCTTCTGATTGGCTGAACGGTTATTTCGCTTGCAAGCTCAGGGGTTTTACAACGCGTAAAGAAATCGTACTTTGCTTTTATTTCCATAAATTCTGGAAGATAACGCCCCGCTTGTCTCATCATCCACACCGGTGGTCTATCAACTACCTCTCCTTTGAGAGCCCTTAAGAACAAATCATTTTTAATCATACTATAATTTTATAACGCTTCTATGGTTTTTTCCAAGACGCTTTCTATTGTGTTTGTATCTGCTACAACAACATTCTTAAAATATTTTTTTGCGTCAGATGCTGTTGTTTGTCCAATGCAAAAAGCATGGACATTTTTTTGGTGTTTATTTTCTGAAACATAGCTCGCTACACCACTTGGGCTAAAAAACATGATACCATCCCATTTTTGATCAAATTTCTTTGATTTTAGGACCGTTTTGTACGTTTTTATCTCAAAAAAGGTCATTTTTTCACTTTTTAGGGCATTTGGCAGCTCTTCTCTTCTAATGGTTCCGCAGAAATAGTAAAAAACCTGTTTTTTGTAGTTTTTTACTAATTTTTGACTCAATTGGGCTGCATTTTGGCCAAATTCTTTCACTTTTAGCCCATTTTGCTCTAAAAGTGCTTTGGTTTTGTTGCCAACACAAAAACAGTTTTTAATGCCTAATTTTCCATTGTTTTTTCTCACAAAAGAGTGTACTGCTTGTTGACTGGTAAAAACGGCATTATCTATTAAATCAGGAGCCTTAAAATCCAAAAATTCGATAGATATGGCATCATAATCTACTATGAACATCCCTTTTTGAGCAAACAGCTCTCTTTGGTTTTGGGTTAGTTTTTTTGTAGATAAAATGGTTTTCATTATTTAGCTATATATCCATGGTCTGTTTGATCTTTTTGAGCACTGCATCTCCCCCTTTTTTCAGTAATTCTTTTGCCATATCCTCCCCTGCTTTTTCTGCTAGGTGGAGTGGTATAATTTTTTCTATGTCTATTTTTTTGCTGCCATCAAGGGATAGCAATGAACCTGTAAATTGGATGGTATCCCCTTGTATTTTAGCAAGCGCACCTATAGGAGCGGTACACCCTCCTTCAAGAGTTTTTAAAAAATCCCGCTCTAGTTGTGTGCATAATTGTGATGGAAGATGGTTTAATTTTTTTATTGCCTGCATACAAAAAAGATCCTTCTGCAAGCCAACTACCACCATAGCTCCTTGCGCGGGCGCAGGAATCATCCACTCAAGGGAGGTGTAGTTTTCTGGCAAAAGCTTTATGCGCTGTAGCCCGGCTTTGGCAAAAATGGCACCTTGCCAAGGGCTGTCTTGTAGTTTTTGTAAACGGGTGTTTACATTACCACGTATGTTAACTACTGTATGGTTTGGATATTTGTGAAGCCATTGTGCCTTACGTCTTAAAGACCCCGTTGCTATGGTGCAGGGCTTTGAGAGATCTACAGGTTGTTTTGTAACTAGAATATCTTGCGTGCTGGCTCGGTTTAATACTGCACCCTGTAGGATTCCTTTTGGTAATGCTGTAGGGACATCTTTTAGAGAATGCACCGCAATATCAATAGTGTCATTTAACATGGCAGTATCTAATGTTTTTGTAAAAACCCCTGTGATTCCTAATTCATATAAAGGTGTATCTAGTGTAAGGTCTCCTGTAGATTTTACAGTAATTATTTTTGTGGAGTAACCCAAAGCCTGTAATTTTTCTTGAACAGTATGTGCCTGCCACAGGGCAAGTTGGCTATCTCTGGTGCCTATTTTGATTACCCTATTCATGATGCTCTGGGTTTAATTTAAAAATTTGCTCAATTAAACCTGCAGTTTCCTTGGGGTTGTTGTTGCTGTTTTTTAAATGATTGGCAACTTGAGTTGTGATTTTTTGGATGATTCTGTCACTAATAACCTCTGCTTGCTCCTGATTAAAATCAGAACGTTTGCGACGTTGGTTATCAATTTCACCTACTTTTATTTCACTAAGCTTGTTTTTCAAAGCTTTTATTGTGGGAGCAAAACTTCTGTGTTGTGCCCAGGTACTAAATTCTATCTCAATTTCTTTAATTATTTCTAGCGCTAAGGGTATTTGTGACTGCCTGTGGGCAAGTGTTGCATCTGTAACCTTAGAGAGTTCATCCAAATGAATAAGCGTTACCAGGTTATTTTGCTTTACGTTAGGGGCAACATTTTTAGGGATAGATAGATCTAAAATTAACAGTGGTTTGGTTAGATACAATAATTCCT
>CATEMS010000084.1 GCA_949507465.1 Flavobacteriaceae bacterium | reverse complement strand
CTAGTGTGTATGCCAATTCTATATCACAGGTAGCACCAGCTTCTTGCATATGATATCCAGAAATAGAAATGCTGTTAAACTTAGGCATGTTTTTGGACGTGTATTGAAAAATATCACTGATAATTTTCATAGAAGGTGTGGGTGGGTAGATGTAGGTATTACGCACCATAAACTCCTTTAAAATGTCATTTTGAATGGTGCCAGATAGTTCTTTTAATGCTACCCCTTGTTCTTGTGCGGCAACAATATAAAAAGCCATGATAGGAAGCACAGCTCCGTTCATGGTCATCGATACGCTCATTTTGTCTAACGGAATTTGGTCAAACAAAATTTTCATATCCTCAACGCTATCTATGGCAACTCCAGCCTTACCCACATCACCTACAACACGCTGGTGATCACTATCATATCCTCTATGTGTGGCCAAATCAAAAGCAACAGAGAGTCCTTTTTGACCCCCGGCGAGATTGCGTCTATAAAAAGCGTTGCTATCTTCGGCAGTAGAGAACCCGGCATATTGTCTTATGGTCCAGGGTCTTCTTACATACATGGTGGAGTAAGGTCCTCTTAAATTTGGCGCAATACCTGCAGCAAAATCTAAATGCTTTAATTGGCTTATATCTTGTTTAGTGTAGCGATTTTTAATAGCAATGCCTTCTGCAGTTGAAAAAGAAGTTCTCTTTTCACCTAAGACACTACTTTGGGTGCTATTGTCAAGGGATATGTTGGAAACATCTTTTCTACTCATGGCTAAGTCTTTCTTGTTCTAGATCTTCTGCTAAACGGATAGGGGTAATGGGTTGAATCAATGTTTTTCTAGCATTTTTTTTCAAGAAAGGAAACAACTCTAAGTTTTCTTTCATGAGATCTGCTGGGTTTGGATGTTTGTTTGTACCAACTAAGCTAATCGTACCATTGTCAAAGAGTTCTTGCTCTGTGGCAGCATTTTCTTTTATTTTTTTCTGGATAGTGCCTTGATGTAATTGTTTTATAAAACCACCACCTGTTTCAATTTGTTTGAAAAGAGCCAAAGCTTTTGAGGCTAGTTCTTGGGTTATAGACTCTATGTAATAGGCTCCATCAGCAGGATTGCTCACTAGATCAAAATAGCTCTCTGCTTTTAATATCAATAACTGATTTCGTGAAATACGTTCTCCAAATTCATTGCTTTTATGATACAATACATCATAAGGCATGTTGCACACTGCATCTGCCCCTCCAAGTATACTAGACATTGCCTCTGTAGTACTTCGCAGCATATTTATATTATAGTCATAGAGTGTTTTGTTACGTCTAGAAGACTGTGCAATTACATGACAGCTTTGGCTGTAGTTATACTCTTTGGCAAGACTTGCGTGTAGTATCCTAAGGGCACGTATTTTTGCTATTTCAAAAAAATAGTGTGTGCCTGTAGCTATTTTAAATGTAATGCTATTTATAGGTTGATGATTTAAATACTCATTGGCATGGGCAATTGCGTAGGCCAATTGCTGAACCATATTGGCTCCTGCATTTTGATAGATTGTTGTGTCTACAGAAATAGTGTTTACAGACTGTGAAAGACTTTGAAGTGCGTTAAAATCTTCTTTTTGGCTTTTAAACCAATTTCCTTCTTTTGAAAGTTT
>CATEMS010000083.1 GCA_949507465.1 Flavobacteriaceae bacterium | reverse complement strand
TTTTGGTTCCCTAAAGAGTCAACGGTTTCTTTCATCATATTTTTTCCGCAGGCAGAACCAGCACCGTGTGCGGGATAAACGGTCACGCCATCTGCAAGCGGGATGATTTTATTGCGCAGACTATCGAATAAGTAACCCGCGAGATCTTCTTGTGTGATACTATTCGCTTTTTGTGCTAAATCTGGACGCCCTACATCGCCTAGAAAAAGAGTGTCACCACTAAAAATAGCGTGGTCTTTTCCGTCTTTATCTCTTAGTAAATAGGTGGTGCTTTCCATGGTATGCCCAGGCGTGTGTAAAGCCACAATGCTTACTTCTCCAAGCGGGAAAACCTGTTCGTCTTTCGCGATAATTACATCAAAGTCTGGATTAGCATTAGGCCCATAAACAATGGGGGCTCCTGTTTCTTTAGAGAGCGTAAGGTGGCCACTGACAAAGTCGGCGTGAAAATGCGTTTCAAAAATGTATTTCACCTTCGCTTTGGCTTTAGCCACACGATCTAGATAAGGCTGGACTTCTCTTAAAGGATCAATAATGGCGACTTCTCCTTGACTTTCGATATAATATGCCCCTTGAGAAAGGCATCCGGTATAGATTTGTTCAATAATCATAATTAGGTGTAAAATTAAATTTTATTTCGTTGTGAAGCGATTGATTTTTCGATTTCAGAAGGTGCAGAACCTTGGATAGCATTTAAGGCTGCATCTAAAGAAGAATAAATAGAGGTTTTATTAGAAGGGCCAAACACCCCTTTTTTATGAAAACGATCCCGCAATGGGCCGTTTAACCCTGTCCAGTGAATGGTGATACCTTGAGCGTTTAACTCTTCCATCCAACTGGAGAGCATTTCAAAGGCTGTTGCATCGATATAGCTAATGGGTGCCGCGGCAATGACGAGGTGTTTTATGGGTTGTTCTTGTGCCTCAATTAAGGCAGAAAAAGCCTGTTTAAAATAGCGTTGATTTCCAAAGAAAAGCTGTCCGTCAAAGCGAAGGATAAGCACCTGAGGATAGGTTACTACATCTTTTGTAAAACGATCGATATTTTTAAAATAATGGGTGTCTTTGATACGGCCTAAAACAGCAATATGTGGCTGAGTGTTTTGATAGATCATATATAATAAAGCGACAAAAACGCCCAGCATAATACCTTCTTTAATCCCTACAAATAAGGTGATGCAAAAAGTAAAGGCAAGAATGTAAAATTCATTTCGGTTGTTTTTCCATAACTGTTTAGGGTAGCTTAAATCGATTAATTTTCCAACAGCGACTAGGATAATGGCACCTAAAATTGCGGTGGGAAGATGATAAAAGAAAGCGGGAAAAAAGAGCAGTGTAAGCCCTACAACAGCAGCGCTAAACAAGGCAGCAACGCCAGACTTAGCTCCTGCATCGTGATTGACTGCGGTGCGAGAAAACCCTCCTGTAGTTGGGTAAGATTGAAATAAGGAGCCAATAATATTCCCCGTTCCTAAGGCGATTAATTCTTGGTTAGCGTCGAGGGAATTGGTTTTTTCTTTTTCTTCTATGGCTTTTGCAACAGAGATGGCCTCCATAAAAGCAATCAAGGCTAGAGTAAGGGCTAAGGGGATTAAATCGTATACCTGACTTAAACTAGCGCTGGGGAGTTCAAAGGCAGGAAGACCTTCTGGGATTTCTTTTACGACCTTAACTCCTAGTGCCTCCCAATTGTTTTGCCCTGCGATAAAGGTGCCTAACAGCACCAAAATTAACGCGCCAGGTAGTTGGGGAAAGAAGCGTTTGATAAGGAGCAAAAAAGAAACCCCCAAGACACTAATAAGGACGCTTAATAAATGCGCTTGAGGGCCTAATTCCAACAAAAAGGAAAAAAGTTCGTGTAGTTTGTTACTTCTAGGAAGGTCAATTCCTAAAAGGTGATTGAGCTGACTTAATGCGATAATAATCGCTGCCGCAGAGGTAAACCCACTAATGACCGGCTTCGATAAAAAGTTGACCAGAAAGCCCAGTTTTAGACTTCCTAAAAGCAGTTGAATCCCCCCCATAAACAAGGCGAGAAAAGTCGCTAAAGCAATATACTCTCCGGTAGAACTTAACGAGAGCGCTCCCAGTCCTGCGGCAACTAATAGGGAATCCATGGCGACTGGCCCTACAGCCAGTTGTCTAGAGGTACCCATAAGCGCATAGACCACTTGTGGAAAAAGGGCGGCATATAAACCATAAACAGGAGGTAGCCCAGCAATCATGGCATAGGCCATTCCTTGAGGGATCAACATGATTCCCACCGTTAACCCTGCAAAGGCATCGTTTTTTAAGGCAGAAGAAGAATAGTCTTTTGCCCATTCAAAAACCGGAAAGAATTGTTTTATCAGCTTCATCGTTAGCACAAAAGTACAATTGCTAATCCATTCTTATTGTAACCCAGGTTACACTGGGTCAAAAAGCTCAATAGCGTTGCGATGCAAACGTATTTTATTTTCTACTTCAAGTCGCTTGAGCAAGCGAGAAATCACGACTCTAGAACTGTGCATTTCTTGGGCAATGGTTTGGTGGGTAATGGATAAGGTGTTTGCTTTTACGACTCTTTTCTTTTCCAATAAATATTCCCAGAGGCGTTTTTCGAGTTGATCAAAAGCGATACTGTCGACAGTGGCTAATAGTTCTTCCATGCGTTTATGGTAGCTTTGAAAAATAAATTTTCGCCAGCTGGGGAAACGTGTAGACCAGTCTTCTACCGCAGTTAAAGGTACCATGATTAATTGTGAGGGAAGTTCTGTTACCGCACGGATTTGACTTTTTTGCTGGCCCATTTCCCAAGCCATCGTCATGGTACAAGAGTCCCCTTCTTCTAGATAGTAAAGCAAGAGTTCATCGCCATTGACGTCTTCACGGGAAATTTTAATGGCACCACTTAACATTAAAGGAACACCTTTAATCGGCTCGCCTATATCCATTAACTCAAAGTCTGCAGGGACATCCCTTAGGGTGCCAACCCTAGTAATTTCCTCGAGTAAGGCTTCTTCAAAAATTTCTCCAAAAAGACTTTTTAATGCAACAATCACAGCGAACTACTTTAATTTGATTTAAAAGTACTTAATTAAAGTGGTAGTTGTGAATTTTACTATTTCTTACTTTCTACAATAAAAGTTTCTTCCCACGCTTTTTGAAAGGCGATATAGTCTGGGGTGCTTCCCAGCCACTCTTCATAAGTCTTTAGGTGTTGGTCTTCTCCGCCTTTTAAGGCATCAAAGGCACAGTTGAGCCATTGTAAATGTTCTTTTTCGCTCATCTCATTAAAGTTGAGATAGCGCAACCTTACGCGGCAATCATCTGGGAAAGCATCAGAAGATGAATAAAGGGAAAACAACAAAAGGAGTAGTAATGTTTTCATACAAAAGTTGATTTATGGTTCTTTAAAGTTACAAAAAGCACACGAAGTTTAAATTTTGCTTATAAGACCAGTGCTTACCCAAAAAGAATAAGGAGAAATCTTATTTAAAAAAAAAG
>CATEMS010000082.1 GCA_949507465.1 Flavobacteriaceae bacterium | reverse complement strand
TCTCATCTTTTGGACGAGGTAGAGAAAGTATGTACTCATGTAGTGGTGTTAAACAAGGGAAAAAGCCTGTATGTGGGCAGAGTTGATCAAATGAATACAAGTTTTGGTTTTGTAACCCTGCAATGTAGTGACATGCCGAGGCTTAAAAAAATCCTAGAACAAAGCACCTGGTTTGAAAATATAATAGAAAATCAAGCATATCTAGTAGCCAACCTTACCCAAGAAATGGACGCTGCAAAACTCAATGCGTTTTTGTTTGAAAAAGGAATTACCCTATCGCATCTTGTGCAGAGAAAAGAATCTTTAGAACAGAAATTCTTGGCCTTGACTCAAAACCCAGGACACATAAATAATTAAAATATCATGCTTAGGTTACTCTCCATAGAACTCGATAAAATAAAACGCAACAAAGCAGCAAAGACTATTACCATTGTGTATTGCTCCTTGATTTTATGTATCTCTTTAATTGCCTCTTATGAGTTTGATTTTGCAGGTATCAACTTTAGAATAGCAGACCAAGGAATTTTTAATTTCCCATTTATTTGGCATTTCAATGGTTTTATGGTAGCGTGGCTTAAAATATTTTTTGCCATTGTTATTGTATCTATTGTGGCAAATGAATACAGTTACAATCCCCTAAAACAAAACCTCATTGATGGTTTAAGTAAAAAAGAGTTCATACTATCAAAGTTCTTAGCAGTCCTTCTTTTTTCTGTCATCTCCAGCGTGTTTTTGTTTATTGTAACCCTAACGTTAGGGCTGGTATTTAGTGACTTTACAGAGATTAGTATTGTATTTACAGATTTGCAATACCTACTAGGGTATTTTATAAAATTAACTACCTTTTTTAGCATGTGTATGTTTTTGGGAATCTGGATAAAAAGATCTGCTTTTGCATTAGGTTTTTTAGGAGTTTGGCAGGTGTTTGAAGGCTTTATTTTTATTGTATTTAGCTACCTAAAAAACAAAAAAGACATCAACCTTATAGACAATGTGTACAATCTACTTCCGCTCAATGCGATGTCTGACCTTATTTCTGAACCTTTTACAAGACTTGGGGCCGTTCAAACACTCGCGAGTCAAGTTGGAGAGAGTTTTGAAAAATCATACGATGTGCCTTGGTATTCTATCCTTATTTGCCTGGTTTGGACCACAGTGTTTGTTTATGGGTCTTACCTAATTTTAAAACGTCGTGATTTATAACAGCCTTCGTTTTGATTTACGAAGCTTTCTTTTGTTTGCCTTGCCTTGAAACTTTTTGCTGTAAGAGAGCAAAAGATGGTGTATTTTGGCAAAGGGTACATTGTACAGTAGGGCATATTGGGTAGCTATGACACGTACCATTTTTTTTGACAGCCACATACGTCTGAAATTATACATACGCTTGTTTAAAGACATTGGCTCAAAACGCATTCTATTTAAATCTATTAAATAAAAATCATAGGTGTTATTTTCTGATATTGTAATCAAAGTATTTCCTGGAGAATGATCTAGAAAATTAATATTGTTTTCGTGTAGCTTAAAAGTAAAGGTTGCAAACTGGGTTAAAATCTCATCTCTGTTGGCATACAAGGGCTTATGATTGAGAACTCTAAAATCTAGGTCATAATCTATAAATTCACTCACATAATAACTCTCTTTAAGACCCCAATTAAAACGCTCTGCATAAGCAATAGGAAAGGGTGTATTGATTCCATATCCAATAAGCTTTTTTGCATACTCAAAAGAACGCCTCGCTTTGCTTTTTCTTAGGTATGTATACACCAAGGCCTGAAAAAAATGTGGCGTTTTAAATTTTTTAATCGTTAGGGTAAGCCCATTAATTGTTGCTTTTTTTATGACATTCCTATCTCCTTTTGTAAGATACTCCCCAGCTTGCTCAAAATCTGCAAGAAAACATGTAATAGCTTCTTCTGAGCTGGCATATTTAGGATGTATGGTAAGGTTTAATGACATTAATAAATTTTAAATACGTTTAAAAAAAAGCTATTTTGCGAAGATAATGGAACTCAAACAAATACTTGTAATACAAAATAAGCGAATTGGTGATGTGCTGATAAGCTCAGTGATTGCCAATAATATTAAAAAGGTATTTCCAAAAAGTCATGTCACCTATTTTGTATACGATTATACGGTGGGTGTATTAGAAAATAATCCTGATATAGATCGTATTATTTCGGTGCAAGAAAAGGTGTTAAAAAAACCTGTTGAGTTATTTAAAATGATGCGCTATATAAGGGCTCAAAAGTATGCCGTTATTTTTGATCCCTACTCTAAATTACAAAGCAGGCTTATATGTTTGTATTCTGGTGCCCCAATTAGAATTGGCCAAAAACGGGCTCATAAAAAACTAAAGCTACCTTTTTACACCCATCCAATTAGTTATTTAAAGCAACGCTCTAAAAATTGCGGAAAAGCAATCGAGGATAAAATAAACATGATAACCTCTGTGTTTGACTTGCCAAATCCAACCTACGAGCCAAAGATTTTTTTAACAGAGAAAGAAACACAATATGCTCCTACAAAAGAGCTAACAAAACCTATTATTATGCTTGGGGTCTTGGGAAGCACTCCAAAAAAATCAATGCCGTATCCCTACATAGTAGCACTTATAGATTTTATAACAAAAACCTACAAAGCAACCATTTTATTTAACTATGCCCCACATCAAAAACAGGCGGCACAAGAGATCTACAACATGTGTGCAGATAAGCAGTACATAAACATGGATATCTATGAAGATTCTATAAGAGGTTTTATTTGCCTTATGAACTCATGTGATGTTTTAGTTGCCAATGAAGGGGGAAGTGTACACATTACCAAGGCATTACATATTCCAACTTTTACCATTTACTCACCCTATATCAATAAAGAGAGCTGGTGCAGTTTTGAAGACAAAGACGCCCATGATTCGATACATTTGTTGGAAGAACAACCAGATTTATTTAAAAGTTTTACCCAAGAACAGACTAGAAAAATAGAAAAGAACCCAAGTATGTTGTATCAAAAACTGACTCCCCAAATGATCCTTAAAAAGCTTAACCCTTTTTTACAAAAGCACCTCAGCCAATAGTACTTTTAGCATCTTTTGTCGTTTTTGCAGAGGCAATACCGTAGGGCGTCCAAACAATATTTTGTTTTCGCGTATGGGCACGAATGATCTTATTTTTATCTATCATATCTTGAGTAACATAACCCCGCTGGTGCTCTAAATGAACTGCCACGGCGCTGTACCGTATTTGGATACCTTGTACTCCATAATTTGTTAAACGCTCTCCCAACTCTCTATCTTCACCACCATACTGCATTCTAGAATCAAAACCATTGACCGCTAAGATGTCTTCACGCCACCCAGAGGCGTTATTACCATCCCAGGTTGGTGTGGTGGTGGTAAAAGTATTGAGCATTACCTCTTTGGTACCGTGTGAGGTTAATTTGTTTATCTTAAAGTTTTTTGGTTGGCCGTTTTCTAATAACCAGTTTGCATCAAAACAAGATTGAGAGTCAATGTTTTCTTTAGTGAGAGCGTCGCTTATCTGTTGAGATAATTTGTAATAACCCCCAGAGAGAAAATGCTTTGGCTTTCTGTATTTAAGGTGCTTGTACACAAAGTCTTTTCTTGGAATACAATCTCCATCGCTAAAAATTAGGTACTCCCCCTCACTGGCAATAATTGCTTTGTTTAAAATTTTAGTTTTCTGAAACCCATCGTCCTTTTGCCAAACATGTTTGATTCGCAGAGAAGAGGTTCTCTGAAATTGTTTGATTAAATCAGTAGTTTCTTGTGTAGATCCATCATCTGCAATAACAATTTCAAAATCTTTAATATCTTGCTGCTCATAACCCCAAAGTGATTTCTCTAACCACAGTGGCTGATTGTAGGTACTCAATATGATAGAGACCGGCGCTTTGATATAGGTGTCTTTTAAAATTCCATGAGCAGTCCATTTTTTTTGCAACTCACGCGTTTCTCTCCGAATAGATTGATTCTTCTTTATGGAAACTTCATTTTTATATCCCCTTGGATGATCTAAATGCACTACAATAGCATTATAGCGTATTTGCTTGCTTCTGATACCTGAGTTAAACAATCGCTCTCCTAGCTCTCTATCTTGACCTCCGTACTGCATTTGTTCATTAAGACCATTTACGGCAATGATATCCTTTGTCCATCCTGAGGCATTGTGGCCATTCCAGCTGGCATTGGTGGGAGTTATTAAATTTAAAATGGAGGCAGTTATTGGTTTTGCAGTAAGCTTGCTATTTTTAAAAGAAGTTTGCAGCCCATTTTCTTTGAGCCATTTTAAATCAAAGCAGCGACCAGCATAAATATCTTCTTTGTCAATTTTTTGCGATATATCCATGGGCAGCATAAAATACCCCCCTGATAAAAAACAACCTTCTTCTCTAAATTTTACATGTTGTTCAACAAAGTCTTCTCTTGGTATACAATCACCATCACTCATGATGGTGTAAGCAGTAGAACACTTGATAACTGCTTTATTTAAAATCTCAGATTTTTGAAAACCATTATCCTCATGCCAAACATGAATGATAGGATAAAAAACTTCTTTTTGTAGACGCTCTAAAAGGGCTTTTGTTTGAGGACCAGAACCGTCATCGGCAATAATAATCTCAAACAACCTGTAAGTTTGATTATTATATCCATATAATACTTTCTCTAGCCACTGAGTGTTATTATAGGTACTTATAATAATAGAGGTGTCTATTGTTTTCATGTGTGCAAATATACTAGATTTTGTGTTTGTTTTTAGAAATATAAACCCCCACACCTTAGATGAGTTGTAGGGGAAAATAGTAAGATGTGTAATGAGCTATCCATCTAATGTAAAAAATACCTGGTGTGCCAATAGTATTTGAATGTTACATAAACAAGTGTCTAAAATCAAATTTTAGTACCTTTGCTTGGCATGCATAAAGCTCCAACATTAACGGTGATCATTCCTACTTTCAATGAAGAAGGTTACATACAAGATGCTTTAAAAAGTGTTGCTTTTGCAGATGAGATTATTCTGATAGACTCTTTTAGTGAGGATGCAACTATTTCAATAGCAAAACCTTTAGTAGATAACATTATTTACCGGGAGTTTGATAATTTCAGTAATCAAAAAAACGAGGCATTAAAACATGCAAAAGGCCAGTGGGTTTTATTTTTGGATGCAGATGAGCGGGTTACTCAATCTTTAAAAAAAGAAATTTTACAAACCTTACAAAACCCAACACACTCTGGGTATAAGATAAATTTCCCTCATTTTTACATGAATCGTTTTCTATACAGCCACAGCGATAATGTGCTCAGATTGGTAAGGAAAGAAGGGGCATACTACCAAGGAGAAGTGCATGAAAAACTAATCTGCAAGGGCTCTATAGGAACCCTTAAAAACAAGATGCTTCATTACACATACAAGGACTTGCATAGCTACATTACAAAAAAAGAGAGGTATGCATGGTTTCAAGCCAAACAATTGTATGCAAAGGGTAAGAGAGCTACTTGGCTTCACTTTTGGTTGAAACCCATGTTTAGGTTTTTCAAATCATACATCATTAAAGGAGGGTATAAAGATGGAATTCCGGGGCTTACAGTAGCTAGTGTGAATGCCTATGGTGTTTTTCAGAGATATGTAAAACTCAGTTTGCTCCACAAATCCATGAAGTAATCTAATGGTCATACACCAGGGGTATTGGCTTTATTTTATAGCTTTAAATTGAGTATTTTTACACAAATAAGATTGCTAGATTGAAAAACCAAACAAAAATTTCTGCCGTTATCATTACCCTTAATGAGCAAAAGGCACTCCCCGCTTTTTTAGAGAGTCTATGGTTTGCCCATGAAATCATTGTTTTAGATTCTTACAGCACCGATAATACAATTGCCGTTGCTAAAGAGAATAAAAAAGTAAAAGTCTTTGAAAGAACATTTGATGATTTTTCATCTCAAAAAAACGCAGCAATCTCAAAGGCTTCTCATGACTGGATTGTCTTTTTTGATCCAGATGAAAAAATAACAAAACAACTATCACAAGAAATCATTAATACCCTTAAAGATCCCAAAGCCATTGCCTATTATGTAAAAAGGGAATTTTATTTTATGGGCAAGAAAATTAAATTTAGTGGTCTGCAAAATGATCATGTGATTCGCTTGTTTAATAAAAATTACTGTTCTTATAATCAAAACCTTGTCCATGAGGTAATGCAAGCCAATGGTAGAACTTCAACATTAAAAAACAAACTACCACATTACAGCTACTCTAGCTTTGATAACTACACAGCAAAGATGCACCATTACAGCGCTTTAAAAGCAAAGATGTTGTACAACAAGGCAGTACAACCAAAATTATACCATTTCTTTTTTAGACCCTGGTGGCGGTTTGTCAATCAATATTTTTTTAAACTAGGGATTCTTGACGGGAAAAGAGGTTTTATATTGGCCTATGTTAGTGCCTTTTCTGTGTTTAAAAGATATGTAAATCTATGGCTATTGTACCGAAATATTAAATAGATATGAAACAGGTATTTCTAGAATCTCATAATCTAAAAAATATATTTTCAGGGTTTGGTCAATTCAACTATCATCTTGTAAAAGCCCTTGCTAAACAACCAACACCAGGGTTTAGCTTTGTATTACATGCAAAAGATATAGCTGTATTAAAACAGGAGTTTGGCCAGGTCTTTACGTATAGAAAATACCATAGTATTTCTCGTCACAAAGCCTTTAGAATTAAAAAAAAGTATGACCTGTGGCATTGTTTGAATCAAAACATTAAAATTGAGCCTTTTTTCAATACTCCTTATTTATTGACTGTTCATGATGTACATTTTGCCACACAAACACCCCCACACCAAAAATGCGCTCTAAGAGACAGATTCAACCAAAAACTAAAACGCTCTTCGGCTATTGTATACATCTCTGAGTTTGCAAAAAAAGACACACATGCTCATTTTAATGTACCTGATGTGCCACAATATGTAATTTATAATGGGAATACCATCACGGTTACAGACCTACCAAAAGGTTTTGTGCCAAAACAGCTTCCAAAGCATCGGTTTTTATTTTCAATAGGAGCCTTTAGTGAGCGTAAAAATTTTATGAGTTTGGTAGCTATGCTACCACTTTTACCCCAGTATGATTTGGTGTTGGCGGGAGATAACTCCACTGAGTATGCCAAAAAACTAAAGGCTCTAGCAAAAAAAATAGGCGTTGCCCATCGCCTGTACCTAACGGGTAAAATTGAGGATGTTGCAAAGAAATATTATCTACAACATTGCGAGGGTTTTGTATTTCCCTCACTAAGAGAAGGTTTTGGCATCCCTCCTATTGAAGCCATGGCTTTTGGCAAACCCATTTTTATCTCCAACAACACCTCTTTGCCTGAAATTGGCGGAGAGCACAGCTTCTACTGGGAAAATCATAGCCCACAGCACATGGCTGAGGTCGTTAAAGGAGGAATGAAAAAATATGCCCTTAAAAAAGATTTTTACACCAAGTGGTATAAATCTAGAGCTAAAAGTTTTGATTGGAATGAAACAGCAAAGCAGTATATTGAGGTGTATCAATCTATTTTATCCTAATTTTACAATATGACAGATGTTGCCATTAGTATCATTAATTTCAATACCGCAAGGTATACCATTGCGTGTATTGATTCAATAATAGCTCACACCGCAAAGGATTTGAATTATGCTATTATTGTTGTAGACAATAATTCTGAGCCAGACGATTTTCGTTATCTAGCAGACAACCTGCAAGATCAAAAAAACATCACACTACACAGAAGCCCTATTAACAAAGGTTTTGGGGGTGGCCACATGGAGTCTTTACCGTTTGTAAATGCAAGGTATTTTTTATGTCTGAACAATGATTCTATTTTTTTAAATGATTGTTTGACACATCTCACCCAGTATTTGGACACTCACCCTAAGGTAGGACTTGCTACGGCACAAAACTTTGATGAGCATGGTAATTTTTCTCCCTCTTTTCATCACTATAAAACATTTTGGAAGTTGCTACTTGGTAAAAAGACCTTGGAGAGAATAAATCCTGTGAAATTTCCTAAAAGAAACAAGGCGTATAAAAAAGCCATAAGAATCACCTCGCCAAATGGGGCTTTTCTATTTTTTAGAACTCATTGCTTTTCAGAAATTGGAGGCTTTGACACCAACCTCTTCTTGTATTCAGAAGAAATGGACTTTGCCAAAAAATTAGAAAAAATAGCTGTAGAAGCTGCCCTTGTACCACAAGCAAGGTTTCAACATTTTCAAGGAAAAAGCTCAAAAGCATCTAAAGCAATTAGCAAAGAAGCTATGTTGTCTGAATTATACGTAATCAAGAAACATTATTCATTTTTACACTACAAAATAGTGCAATTGTACTATTTAGTGACCCTACCTTTTAAACCCAGAAAATGGTTTTTACTTCCAGTAATCATAAAAGGGGTATCTTTAAAGTATTCTTTAAAGCAAAAACAAACCATTCGGTTTTTAAAAAACCCCTGATCCATTGTATGAGCAAAAAACTAAAATATTTTTTTAGAACCCTAAAATCAAAAAAAAGAGAGAAAACTTTTGGTCCTCACGCCAAGGGAATTGTGTATGATTCTAAAAATGGATACATGGCCCTTCCTATTTCAGACATTACCATAGGAAAAAATTTAGGTTTTAAAGGACACTGGAATTTTACAGAAATCCAAAGACTTTTAGAGCAAACCAACCCAGATGATGTTATTTACTTTATTGGCACTCACGTTGGTACTCTAGTTGTCCCTATTGCAAAAAAAGTAAAAACAGTAGTAGGCTTTGAGGCCAATGAGAATACTTTTTGGTTTCTAAAAGCCAATTTATGCCTAAATAAAATTACCAACGCCCTTGTGTTTAATAAAGCCGTTGGGGATGGTGCAAAAAAGGTAACTTTTTACCAAAACACGGTCAATACCGGAGGGAGTAAAATAAAACCAATTAAAGACTCCATCCTCTATAATTATGACAGTCCTAAACAAGTAGAGGTTGACATGGTGGCACTAGATCCGTTTATTAAAGAGCAAAGCCTTACAAAGCCCACTGGAATAATTATGGATATTGAAGGCGCAGAATTTTTTGCCCTAAAAGGAATGCAGGACACATTATCTAAAACTAGGTTTTTATACATAGAATTTGTGCCCCATCATTTGCAGAATGTATCAAACACCACGGTTGAAGATTTTTTAAAAAAAATAACACCTCATTTCTCTAAAGCAGTTTGTCTGAAAGACAATACAAATTTTAATATCTCTGGTCAAGAAAAACAACTTTTAGAACATTTAAAACTACTTGAGAAAAATAACGTTTCAGACGATATTTTATTTACCAAATAAAGCTATGGAAAATCTAAAGAGTGAAATAGAAAAAGCACTTGCTGTTCTAAAAAAAGGGGGGCTAATTGTATACCCTACAGATACTGTTTGGGGAATTGGCTGTGATTCTTCAAATCCACAGGCAATAGAGAACATATATAAATTAAAACAGCGAGAAGACAGCAAATCTATGATCTGTCTAGTTCATGATTTTAAAATGCTAAACCAATTTGTAGAACAGATTCCTGAGGTGGCCTATGATATATTAAAATATGCTAACAAACCAACCACCATTATCTATGATGATCCCATTAGAGTTTCTCAAAACATCATAGCCCCAGATAATTCGCTTGCCATTCGGGTAGTAAATGACAGGTTTGCAAAAACACTTGTTCGTAAATTTAGAAGGCCTATTGTATCTACCTCAGCCAATATAAGTGGTCAAAAAACACCCATGACTTTCAAAGAAATATCTCCTGAAATTTTAGAATCAGTAGATTATGTTGTTGATTTTGACAGAACTAAAAAATCACATAACCCATCTACTATTATAAAATTAACCATCGATGGACAGGTAACAATTATACGGGAATAAATGTGTAAATAGTGAAAATTCACTTCCGTTTTTAAGCCCTATAGCATACCTTTGCAAAAGCAAATAAATATGCAATTACGTGGGACAAACATCACATGCTAAGGCACTGCAACATCCAATTTTTAAAACCGTTTCTAAGGCAGCATCAAACCTTGGCCTGGACGCCTACGTTATTGGAGGGTTTGTTCGCGATTTCATTTTAGAGAGAGGTCATCCAAAAGACATAGATATTGTTTGTGTTGGCTCAGGAATTTCTCTAGCAAAAGAAGTATCAAAATTATTACCCGAAAAACCAAGTGTTTCTGTCTTTAAAAATTATGGAACAGCAATGTTAAAAACGGGCACCATAGAATTAGAGTTTGTAGGAGCTCGTAAAGAATCTTACCAACAAGACAGCAGAAATCCTGAGGTAGAAAACGGATCCCTTGAAGATGATCAAAACCGTAGAGATTTTACCATAAATGCTCTAGCCCTTAGCTTAGAGAAGGATAGTTTTGGGATGCTTTTAGACCCCTTTAACGGAGTTGAAGATCTCAAACAAAAAACAATACGCACCCCAAAAGATCCTGATATCACCTACAGCGATGATCCACTAAGAATGATGCGGGCCATAAGGTTTGCAACACAGCTAGATTTTATTATTGAAAAAGATTCCTTAGAGGCCATCACTAGAAATGCACATAGAATTAACATCATCTCCAAAGAGCGTATTGTTGATGAATTACATAAAATTTTAGCCTGTCAAAAACCCTCAAAAGGATTTTCACTGCTCCATAAAACAACACTATTGCCGCTGATACTTCCAGAACTAGTTGCCCTGCAAGGCATTGATGAAAAAGAAGGACAACGTCATAAAGATAACTTTTGGCACACCCTTGAAGTGGTTGATAACATTGCAAAAACCACTGATGATCTTTGGCTGCGTTGGGCCGCACTACTCCATGATATTGGCAAAGCTCCCACAAAGCGTTTTGATAAAAAAATTGGATGGACATTTCATGCCCATGAGTTCGTAGGATCCAAAATGGTATATACCCTCTTTAAAAGATTGAAAATGCCACTGAATGAGAAAATGAAGTTTGTCCAAAAAATGGTACTCATGAGCTCGCGCCCAATAGTACTTGCCAGTGAGGTAACAGATAGCGCTGTTAGACGATTGGTTTTTGATGCTGGTGATAGTGTGGAAGATTTAATGACACTTTGTGAGGCAGATATCACCACCAAAAATCCTGTTAAATTTAAAATGTACCATCATAATTTTAAAAGGGTGCGAGCTAAAATTATTGAGGTAGAGAAGCGTGATAGTATCCGTAATTTTCAGCCTCCAGTGAGTGGCCAAGAAATCATGAAGACTTTTGGTTTATCACCCTGCCGCGAGATTGGACAAATTAAAGATGCCATTAAAGAAGCCATCTTAGAGGGAGACATACCCAATGAGTATGAGGCTGCAAAAGCATATATGATAGAAAAAGGAGCAAAACTAGGATTAAAAACAATCGTATGAAAGACAATAAAAAAGTAATTTATTGGCTGTTAACGGGCTGTGCTCTTATTTTTATAATGGTAATTGTAGGAGGGATTACTCGCCTGACACATTCTGGTCTATCTATCTCAAATTACAAACTCATAGCAGGTATCATTCCTCCAACAAATACCTTGCAATGGAATGAGGCCTTTGACCTATACAAGCAATACCCAGAATATCAAAAACTCAACTATAACATGACCCTTGAGGAGTTTAAGGATATTTATTTTTGGGAATGGATACACCGTGTCATTGGGCGCGTTATAGGAATGGTATTTCTTCTTCCGTTTTTGTATTTCTTGGTGACCAAACAACTCACAAAATCCACTATAAAAAAATGCGTGATTTTACTTTGTATGGGAAGTTTTCAAGGCTTTTTGGGTTGGTATATGGTAAAAAGTGGGCTGGTAGATAGACCAGATGTAAGCCATTACAGGCTCGCTATGCACCTAACAACCGCATTTTTAACATTTGCATACACCCTTTGGGTTGCCCTAGATTTAATATATCCCACAAAAAAACAGATACAAACCTCACTTAGAAATCTAATAAGGGCCGGTTTAGTTATCCTTGTGGTACAAATTATTTGGGGAGCCTTTGTTGCAGGTTTGGATGCCGGTTGGATCCATAACCATTGGCCACTTATGAATGACGGAGAGCTTATACACCAAAGCGTAACCATAGAGCAAGAACCGCTATGGAAAAATTTTGTAGAGGGGAAAAGCGGCGTTCAATTCATACACAGATACTTGGCCTATGTAGTTGTTGGATGTATTGGTTTTATTTGGTTTAAGGCAAGAAAAAACAATCCTACGCAACTTCAAAAAAGAGGAATCAACCTATTGTTAATACTTGTGGGTGTACAATTTGTTTTAGGAGTGCTTACCCTGTTGTTGTTTGTTCCAGTATGGCTAGGAGTATTGCATCAAGTTACAGCTTTCTTATTACTGGCATCAATGATATTTACCTTGCATAGATATAGTAAATAAACAGAAAATAATATCTTTAAAAATTAATATTAATTGTATGATTTATCGTTTTAGAGCCATTTTAAATTCACAAGAAGAGGTGTATCGTGATATAGAAATACAAGATACAGCAAGCTTTGAAGATTTTCATAATGCCCTTACACAGGCCTTTGGCTTTGATGGTCAAGAGGTGGCCTCTTTTTATGAGAGTAATGAGCAGTGGGAGCAAAAAGAGGAAATAGCACTTTTTGATATGAGTGATGGTGGGGAGCCCATCCGCACGATGGCAGAAACTATACTCAGTGATGTAATTTCTAAAGAACACAGAAACTTGGTTTACATTTATGATTTTTTATCTATGTGGACCTTTATCATAGAACTTGCAGATATCGTAGCACAAGAACCAGGATGCACCTACCCTAATTTAATGTTTGCACAAGGAGAAATACCAGATGAGCCTATAGACCCTGAGTTTGTGGGAGAGTCTACAGATGGAGATTTGGAAGATATGTATGGAGACCACAACTTTGAGGGTGACTCATACGGCAGCGGTGATGACTATGAGCATCTGGATTTTGATGAAACTTGGAACTAAAAATTAATTTAGGAAAACACGCCAAAATAGTGTGACTTTACGCCTCTTGGCTCCAAAAAAAACCACTCAAATAAGTGGATTTTTGTTTGCTTTTTTTAAAATAGTACACTTAATCCCTGGACTTAGGGTATGGGTATAATACGCTG
>CATEMS010000081.1 GCA_949507465.1 Flavobacteriaceae bacterium | reverse complement strand
GTGCTTGTTCATCTTCTGGTATTTCAGAAGATGTTGACGTTCCTGGTGCGCTAAATAATGTTTTGTAAAATCCTAAACTCACCGCAAGATACCCTACATTTTTCTCTTGCATTAGCTCCATTAGTTTATTGGCTTTTTCAAGACTTCCTGCATCAATGGTCAACATACCTCCGTAGCCGTAGGTTGGATTCATCATATCATTGTACAATTCATGCCCAGGATGAGAAGGTAATCCTGGATAGACAGCACGTAGGCCATCTGCCTCAAACTTTTGAGCAAGGTATAAGGCGTTTTTACTGTGCTTTTGAATGCGTATGTGCAAGGTTCTTAGATTTTTTAAAATAGAAGCTGCACGAAGGCTATCCATGGATGCTCCCAGTAACATCATTGCACCATCATTTACATCACGCAAAGCATCTATGAGTTCTTGAGAACCACAAACCACGCCCCCCATAGTATCACTACTACCATTAATAAATTTTGTTAAACTATGCATGACAACATCTGCGCCCAATTTAATAGGGGAGAGGCTAAGTGGTGAGAAGGTGTTATCTACAAGTAGCTGTAGATTGTGTTTTTTTGCAATGGCTGCAAGTCCTTTTATGTCTGCTATTTCTAATAGTGGATTGCTGACACATTCACAAAATATAATTTTGGTCTTTGGAGTAATTGCAGCTTCAACAGCTTCCAAATTTGTGATATCCACAAAGGAAGTTTCAATACTTAGTTTTGGTGTAAAATTCTTTAAAAAAGCATAGGTGCCTCCATAAATTGTTCTGCTAGAGACTATATGGTCTGTGGCTTTACAAAATTGCAAAATCGTTGGAGTAATTGCTCCCATGCCACTTGCAGCAACATTGGCTGTTTGTGTTCCTTCCATGGCTGCAAGAGCCTCTCCTAAATACATGTTTGAGGGAGTAGTGTGCCTTGAGTATAAATAACAACCCTCTGTATTTCCCTCAAAGGTATCCAGCATTTTTTTTGCTGATAGAAATGTGTAGGTCGATGCATCCGAGATAGAAGGATTCACACCCCCAGATTCTCCAAAAAACTGGAGATCTTGAATGCTGTTTGCCGGGTTAAAGTCTTTTTTGGCCATGAGTAAATGTGGTTTTGTGTTTCAATATAACATCAAATATACGCTTATGATGAATAATAATTGCTAAAGAGTTTTAAATAAAGTAATATGTTCTATTAATTTAGTAAATAACTGTTTTTTATTCATTTAGTTGATGATGTATTGTGTATTTTTATGAAAATTTATCACCATGAAATTAGATCCAACAGATCTTTCTCTATTGCAATATTTGCAGGAGGATAGAAAACAAACAAATAAGCAATTGTCTTCCAGACTTAATTTGTCTGTTACGGCTGTGTATGAGCGTATAAAAAAATTGGAGCGCAATGGAGTAATTAAAAAGTATGTTGCTTTAGTAGAAAAAAAGCATCTTAATTTTGGGTTTATGGTTTTTTGTCATGTAAAACTCGCCCAACATACAGAAACTAATATTTCAGATTTTGAAGCAGGAGTATCTCAATTAGATGAGGTTTTAGAATGTTATCATGTGAGTGGAGAGTTTGACTACCTTTTAAAAGTTATGGTAAAGGATATGGACGCTTTTAGGCTTTTTATGACAAGTAAATTGACATCCCTTAGGCACATTGGCAGCACCCAGAGTTCTTTTACTATCAACGAAGTAAAAAACACTACAGCTTTAAAAGTTTCTAGAAATTTTAATTAACTACCTCCCTGTAAACTTCTGGGGGCATAAACTTTTAAACTTCTTTTCATAAGTGTACCTTTGTATTTAAGATTGGTATGTATCCAATCTATCCAAGCAAGATGTTAAATAAAAAATAGAGACTATGTCAAAGTATGATGTTGCAGTAATTGGTTCAGGTCCTGGCGGGTATGTGGCGGCAATTCGTTGCGCACAATTGGGTATGAAAACCGCAATTATCGAAAAATATAATACCCTTGGTGGTACCTGTCTAAATGTAGGTTGTATCCCAAGTAAAGCCCTTTTAGATTCATCCCATCACTATGAAGATGCCATGAAGCATTTTGAGGAGCATGGTATTGATATTCCTGGAGAGGTTAAAATTAATTTCAAAAAGATGATTGAAAGAAAAGCATCTGTGGTAGAACAAACCACCAAAGGAATTGATTTTTTAATGAATAAAAACAAAATTGATGTTTTTACGGGCCTAGGGTCTTTCAAGGATGCGACACATATCAACATAAAAGGAGATACCTCTCAAACCATAGAGGCCACAAATACCATAATAGCTACGGGTAGTAAACCAGCAACACTTCCATTTATTACCCTGGACAAAGAACGTATTATTACCTCCACAGAGGCCCTTAGTCTTAAGGAGATACCTAAACACATGATTGTCATAGGTGGTGGTGTTATAGGGTTAGAGCTAGGCCAGGTGTATAGAAGATTGGGCGCAGAAGTGTCTGTTATAGAATACATGGACAGAATTATTCCAACCATGGATACTGCCCAAAGTAAAGAGCTGATGAAGGCTATGAAAAAACAAGGGGTTAAGTTTTTCTTGTCTCACAGAGTATCTGAGGTTTCAAGAAAGGCAGACCAAGTAACAGTTTTGGCCACAGATAAAAAAGATAAGCAAGTTACTTTTACTGGAGATTATTGTCTTGTCTGTGTAGGACGCCAAGCATTCACAGAGGGTCTCTCCCTAGAAAAGGTGGGTGTTAAAGCCAATGAGAGAGGTCAAGTTGATGTCAATGATCATTTGCAAACAAATATTTCAAATATATATGCCATAGGTGATGTGGTGCGCGGGGCAATGTTAGCCCACAAAGCAGAAGAAGAGGGTGTAATGGTAGCCGAAATATTAGCAGGACAAAAACCACACATAGACTACAATCTAATTCCTGGTGTTGTATATACATGGCCAGAGGTAGCTAGTGTTGGAAAGACTGAAGCACAATTAAAAGAATCAAAAACTGCCTATAAAGCAGGCCAATTTCCTATGCGTGCCCTAGGTAGATCTCGAGCTAGCGGAGATACAGACGGCTTTGTAAAAATACTCAGTGATGCAACAACTGATGAGATATTAGGCGCTCACATGGTAGGTGCTCGTTGTGCAGATCTTATTGCAGAAATGGTAGTAGCCATGGAGTTTCGGGCCAGTGCAGAGGATATAGCACGTATGAGTCATGCTCATCCAACTTACGCAGAGGCTATCAAAGAAGCAGCCCTAGGAGCAACTGCAAATAGAGCGCTACACATATAAATACAGTACATTAAATAATTCTAGGACATCAAACGGTGGTTGACCAAAATCATGCGTGCTTCTAGAATTATTTTTAGTTTGTTTTGGGACTCCTTTTCAATATCTTTAAAAAATGAAAAAAATTATAGCTTTTGCAGGAAGTAACAGCAGTACATCTATAAACCACGCCCTAGTAAGCCATGTGGCCTCTACCATAGAAAATTGTGAGGTAACCATACTTCGTCTCACAGACTATCCTTTACCTATGTATGGAAAAGACATTCAGGACAATGATGGATTTCCGGATGCTCTTTTGAGCCTACTGGCTGTCATAAAAAAAGCAGATGGTGTTTTGATTTCTGTTAACGAACATAACGGAAGTATTTCTGCATTTTTTAAAAATGTGATTGACTGGTTGTCTGTAGTTGATAGTAGTTATTTGAGCAGTGCAAAAGTGCTACTTTTTAGCACCTCTGAGGGAGCTCGAGGAGGTCAAACCGCCCTTGGATATCTAACAGATTTTTATACTAGAAAAAAGGTGGAGGTTATTGACAGTATTGCATTTGCTAGTTTTAGTGATAATTTTGATGTAAAACAAGGGAAAATCACCAACCTTGAGCAAGCAAAAAAAATACAACAGGCTGTTGCCTTATTGATAGCTTCTTTATAGTGAAACGAAACACAAAAACCTTTACAGTCGCCCTAACAGATACCCTCAAGCAACAATTATTGCAATGGTCACAACAGTTTGATGAGGTTGCCTGGCTGGATTCTAATGAGCATGCCCAGACACATGGAAACTACAGCGCAATACTGGCTGTTGATGCTTTTACAGCACTTAAAACTGATTCCCAAAATGCCTTTGAAAAACTTGATGAATATCAAACAACAACAAAAGATTGGTTGTTTGGCTCTTTGAGTTATGACCTTAAAAACGATATAGAAGATCTAAGCTCAAAAAATATTGATGGCCCCGAGTTTCCACAGATGTATTTTTTCCAGCCAAAGAAAGTGTTTCTTTTTACCCACAGCGAGGTAACTTTGTCATATCTCAATATGGTTGATGATGAGCTCCAGAGTGATTGGGAGGCTGTTTTGGCTACCAGCCTACCTCAACAAACTATTTCAAAACAACCCTTAACCCCGCGAGCAAGAACATCAAAACAGCGCTATCTACAAAAAGTTGATACCTTGTTGCAGTACATACAAAAGGGAGATGTCTATGAAGCTAATTTTTGTCAAGAATTTTTTTGTGAAGGTGTTTCTCTAGACCCCACAGCTGCTTTTTGGAAGCTAAATGAATTATCTAAACCCCCGTTTGCGACGTTTTTAAAATTAGAACAGCACTATATATTATCTGCCTCTCCAGAACGTTATTTAAAAAAACAGGGCACACATATTGTTTCTCAACCCATTAAAGGAACTGCCAAAAGATCGACTTGCAGTAAGGAAGATGCAGCTTTAGTTTTGCAATTACAGAAAGATCCAAAGGAGCGCAGTGAGAATATCATGATCACAGATTTGGTGCGTAATGATTTGTCTCGCATTGCGAAAAAAGGAACTGTTGCCGTTCAAGAGCTCTGTAAAATTTACACCTTTGAGCAGGTACACCAAATGATCTCAACGATAACCTGTGAGGTTTGTGAGTCTACAAGACCTATTGAAATCATTAAAAAAACCTATCCCATGGGAAGTATGACGGGGGCACCCAAGGTTAGTGCAATGAAAATTATTGAAGCACTAGAAGATGCCAGACGGGGCGCTTACAGTGGAGCAGTTGGCTATATTGCACCAAATTGTGATTTTGATTTTAATGTGGTTATTCGTAGCATTTTATACAATGCTGCTACCCAATATGTAAGCTTTTCTGTAGGTGGTGCCATCACAGCAAAGTCTATTCCTGAGTCAGAATACCAGGAGTGTTTACTAAAAGCAAAGGCCATGCATGAGGTATTAGCTCAATAAAATTGCGTTACCGGCATTTTATGATTATTTATGCAAACCAATTATCATAACTCAAGACTTGATTACAACATTTAAAAAGCATATTGCAGCTCACTTTCCAGCACTGGCAACTCAAAAAATATTGGTTGCCTGTAGTGGAGGGCTAGATAGTGTTGTTTTATTAGACCTGTTTCATAAAATGAATCTTGATCTAGGTATTGCCCATTGTAATTTTAAATTAAGAGGCGCCCAAAGTGATGAAGATCTCAACTTTGTTGTAACTCTTGCCCACACATTAAAAGTTCCTGTGTTTTCCACTGATTTTGATACGACCAAATATGCCAACATACAAGGAGTTTCAACACAGGTTGCTGCACGTGAGCTAAGATATGATTGGTTTTACACCACCATAGAGTCAAATGGCTTTGATGTGATTGCAACAGCACATCATGCAGATGATGATTTGGAAACTTTTTTTATAAATCTTTCTCGAGTCACTGGGTTAAAAGGCTTGACAGGAATCCCTTCTAATAACCATAAAGTAATCAGGCCCTTGTTGCCTTTTTCTAGAAAACAATTAGAACACTATGCAAAAAATCAAGGACTTGTTTGGAGAGAAGATTCCAGTAATAACAGCCGTGATTATTTAAGAAATAAATTTCGTTTGGATGTTATTCCAGCCTTTAAAGAAGTAAATAAAACTGTTTTGCAAAATTTCAAACAGACCCAAGCCCATCTTAAACAAAGTCAAGGTTTGCTTGAGGATTATATTTCTTTGGTAAAAAAAATGGTGCTCTCTACCACAAACACCAGTTTTGAAATTGATATTAGCAAACTTTGTGCTTTACCAAATACAGCTGCTCTATTGTTTGAACTGTTACAACCCTATGGGTTTACAGATTTCAAAGCAATTTCTACACTACTAGCGGGTGAGGTTGGTAAAAAAGTACTCTCACAGCAATACATACTTTATAAAGATAGAAATCATCTTGTTCTAACAAAGAGAGAACCACAAACAGATCCCGGTAGTTTTTTGATTGGTGCCAAACAAAAAAGTTGCACTACCCCAATTAAACTAGACTTTACTATAGTGGACAAACTAGGGCCCCACGCGCCACATACCCTATATGTAGATGCTGCCAAATTAAATTATCCATTAACGGTTAGACCCTGGTCTTTGGATGATGTCTTTCATCCCTTTGGCATGAAAGGGAAAAAGAAACTACCTAAGTTTTTTAAAGATGAAAAGTTATCTTTGTTAACAAAAAATAGCATTTGGGTTTTAGAGAGTGGGGGTAAAATTGTTTGGATCATTGGTTTTAGACCAGATGATAGATTTAAAGTAACAAGTTCCACCAAAGAAATCCTAAAAATACAATACAGAACACAACTATGAAAAAAGTATTATTTTTTGTTTTAGTAATTACATCTTTTATCAGCCAAACTCGTGCCCAAGATTTTTTGGATCCTGTTTCATGGGAGGTGAGTTTAGAAAAAAACACCGATGATTTATATACCATTACTATGGAGGCTGTTTTGGAGGAAAAATGGCATTTGTATAGTCAAGTAGCCCCAGAGATGAGTGAGGATGAAATTGGGCCTATATCTACTGAGTTTAGTTATAACACCAGTGCTACTAGTTTTGTTCTAGTAGGAGAAACCACTGAGCCTAAGGTTGCTCCTGTGTATGATCCTATTTTTGAGATGGATATCATTTTCTTTGATAATTATGCTGCTTTTACCCAGCAAATCAAAGTCATCAATCCAGAGAATTTAGAAATTGAAGTAGCTATTTACTATTCTGTTTGCGATGACAAACAATGTTTGCCTCCAGAGAGTAAAATTTTTAAAATTGGTCTAGCTGATACATCAGCATCTGCACAAGTTGCTGATATCACTCAAGATGATCTAGATAAGTCTGCACAATTATCAATCCCCTTAAAAGGGACTGAAAAATATGAGACCCAAGATCAAGAATCAAAAAGTTTTTTAACGATTTTCTTTTTAGGTTTTATTGGTGGGCTTATAGCGCTTTTAACACCCTGCGTGTTTCCAATGATACCTTTAACTGTTTCATTTTTTACAAAAAGTGCAAAAAACAGAAAACTAGGGATGCGCAATGCCATTTTATATGGTTTTTTCATCTTCGGAATTTATGTACTGTTGAGTCTACCGTTTCATCTGTTGGATTCTTTAGACCCAGAGATATTAAATAATATTTCAACCAATGTAGCGCTCAATGTTATCTTTTTTATCATATTTATTGCCTTTGCTTTTTCGTTTTTTGGATACTATGAAATTACACTTACACAGTCTTGGAGTAATAAAATGGATGATAAAGCCAATAGCATAGGCGGGATCATAGGTATTTTCTTTATGGCTCTTACACTTGCCATCGTTTCTTTTTCTTGCACAGGACCTATTTTAG
>CATEMS010000080.1 GCA_949507465.1 Flavobacteriaceae bacterium | reverse complement strand
CCATATGGGAAGGCTTATAGAGCATCAGGATTATCTGTTAAAGCCAACGGGGTACAACATACCTTATGATGCAGAAAAAATCCACGGAATCTCTACAGAATTAGCCCAAGAAAAAGGGATTGAGTTGCCTTTGATGATAGAAAAGTTTCAACAGGCGCTCTCCAAAACCACATTTATTGTTGGTCAAAACGTAACCTTTGATCTCAACATTATGGGAGCAGAGTTTTTGCGCCTTGGCATGGAAAACCCCTTACCTAGTATGCCCCTTTTGGATACCTGTTCTGAGACTACAGCACAAATGTGTCAAATACCTGGGGGTAGAGGTGGAAAGTTTAAATTACCAACCCTCACAGAATTGCACCAATTTTTATTTAAAAAACCATTTGCTCAGGCACATAATGCCACTGCAGATGTGGAGGCAACCACACGATGTTTTTTAGAACTGATTCGTCGTCAATTATTTACCCAAGAGGAGCTGGATTGCCCACCAGATTACTTCAAGAATTTTTCAGAAGAAAATCCACAACCCATATCCCTTATTGGGTTAAAGCATATCAATCTTAAGAAGGCTTCAGAGAAAATTAAAAAACGCCTGGAGGCATCAAAGGTCACAGAGGAGTTCTCCTCAAAAGAAATTAAGGAAAATATTGCTGTACTACAACAGGCTCCTTTTGCACACCTTCACAATCACTCTCAGTACTCTATTTTGCAATCTACCTCAAGCACACAAGATCTGGTGGAGGCAGCAGTTGCAGACAACCAACCTGCGGTAGCTATTACAGATACAGGTAATATGATGGGGGCTTTTCATTTTACACGTGCGGTAAATAATCACAACAGATCCTTAAAAGCAGCGTATGAAAAAGCGATGGAGGCATACCATGCCATAGACGATACTGCTTCAGATTTTGACGGAGTTGTTCCAGAAAAACCTATTAAGCCAACCTATTTAAAGGCAGTTGTAGGATGTGAGTTTTTTGTTTGTGCCAATCATAAAGACAAAACACACAAGGATAATGGGTACCAAATCATACTCATTGCAAAAAACAAAAAAGGATATCACAACCTGGCTAAAATGTCAAGCATCTCATACATTGATGGGTTTTACTATGTGCCAAGAATAGACCGGGAGGTAATATTAAAATACAAAGAGGACCTGATGGTGCTCTCTGGAGGCATGTATGGCGAGGTTTCCAGTAAGATATTAAATGTAGGAGAAAAACAAGCTGAACAGGCACTATTGTGGTGGAAAGAGGCCTTTGGATCTGATTTTTATTTAGAAATCATGCGGCATAATCAAGAGGATGAAAATAGGGTAAATCAAACCTTGGTTTCATTCTCTAAAAAGCATCAGGTGCCATTAATTGCCGCAAACAATACCTATTATATAGATCAAAAAAGCGCCAATGCACATGACATATTATTGTGTGTAAAAGATGGTGAGAAACAGGCAACTCCCATAGGTCGAGGCCGCGGTTACAGGTACGGATTGCCAAATCAAGAGTATTATTTTAAGAGTCAAGAAGCTATGAAGGCCCTTTTTAAAGACCTTCCCCAGGCCATTGCCTCAATCAGTGAGCTCATAGAAAAAGTAACTCCCTTTTCTTTACAACGAGATGTGTTGCTGCCAAAATTTGATATACCAGAAGAGTTCATAGATGAGAAAGATCAACTTGATGGTGGTAAAAGAGGTGAAAACAATTTTTTAAAACATCTTACTTTTCTAGGAGCTAAAAAACGCTACCCCTCACTCACAGGAGAGAGCGATGCTCATAAAAAAGAAGCTGAGGCCATTACAGAGCGCATCAATTTTGAATTGGATGTAATTCAAAAAACGGGATATCCCGGATATTTTTTAATTACAGAAGATTTTATAAGAGAGGCAAGGAATATGAATGTCTCTGTAGGTCCTGGTCGTGGTTCTGCAGCAGGATCTGTGGTCGCTTATTGTTTATGGATAACCAACATTGATCCTATAAAGTACAACTTGCTTTTTGAGCGTTTTTTGAATCCAGATAGGGTGTCCATGCCAGATATTGATATTGATTTTGATGATGAAGGTAGAAGTAAGGTCATGGATTATGTCATACAAAAATATGGTAGCAATCAAGTGGCGCAAATCATCACTTATGGTACCATGGCAGCAAAATCAGCCATTAGAGATACCGCTCGGGTGCTTGATTTGCCATTGGGCGATGCAGATCGAGTGGCCAAGTTAATACCAAACATGACCAAACTAAATAAAATTTTTGGCATGGACGAAAAAGCACTTCGGGGTACATTTAGGAGTGATGAACTCCCCAAGGTGCAAGAATTAATTTCTTTGGCAGATGGCACAGATTTAACCTCTCAAACTATTGGGCAGGCAAAAATATTAGAAGGTTCTATACGCAATACAGGCATTCATGCCTGTGGTGTTATTATTACACCTAGCGATATCACCAATTTTGTACCTGTTTCTCTGGCAAAAGATAGTGATTTGTATGTGACTCAGTTTGATAACTCTGTGGTTGAGAATGCAGGTTTGTTGAAGATGGATTTTCTGGGTCTAAAAACCTTAACTCTTATCAAAGACACTGTAAAAATAGTAAAGCACAAACATGGTGTTACTCTAGATCCAGATAGTTTCCCCCTTGATGATCAGAAAACCTATGAACTTTTCCAAAGAGGAGAAACTGTAGGTATTTTTCAATACGAATCTGCAGGAATGCAGAAATACATGAAAGAGTTGAAACCAACTGTTTTTGGAGACCTTATTGCCATGAATGCCCTTTACAGACCAGGACCTTTGGAGTATATTCCCAGCTTTATTAGACGTAAAAATGGAGAGGAAGCCATACAATATGATCTTCCTGCAATGGAAGAGTATTTAGATGAAACCTACGGGATTACAGTATACCAGGAGCAAGTTATGTTGCTTTCTCAAAAACTTGCAGACTTTAGCAAAGGTGATGCAGATGTCTTGCGTAAGGCCATGGGTAAAAAGCAAAAAGCTGTTTTGGATAAAATGAAACCTCGTTTTATTAAAAATGCAGTTGCCAATGGTCATGATCAAGAGAAACTAGAAAAAATATGGAAGGATTGGGAAGCCTTTGCAAGTTATGCATTTAACAAAAGTCACTCTACTTGTTATGCCTGGATTGCTTACCAGACAGCGTATTTAAAAGCACATTATCCTGCAGAGTACATGGCGGCAGTTTTGAGCAATAACATGCGTGATATAAAGCAGGTAACTTTTTTTATGGAGGAGTGCAAGCGGATGGGCTTAGAGATTTTAGGGCCAGATGTAAATGAAAGTTTTTATAAATTTTCTGTAAATGATAGAGGGGCTGTACGATTTGGTATGGGGGCAATAAAAGGAGTAGGCGCCAATGCTGTTGCAACTATTGTAGAGAACAGAAAAAGTGGAAATTACAAATCTATATTTGATTTTGCGAAACGTATAGATTTGCGAGCCGCTAATAAAAAAGCCATTGAAAATTTAGTACTAGGAGGAGGTTTTGATAGTTTTAATAATCACCGTGCTCAATACATGCATGAGGATGCAGACGGCATTACCTTTTTTGAAAAAGTTTTGAAGTATGCCTCCCGCTACCAAGAAACGCAAAACAGTAGTCAAGTAAGTTTGTTTGGTGAGACCAGTGAAGTGCAAATTCCAGAACCCGAAGTGCCTCCATGTGAGGATTGGGGAACCATGAAAAAATTAAATTTTGAAAAAGAAGTTGTTGGTGTATACATCAGCGGACATCCCCTTGATGACTTTAAAGTTGAGATGGATACCTTCACAAACTGCCGAGTGGCAGATTTTTATTCCTTAGAAAAACACATTGGTAAAGAGCTTACCTTTGGGGGGGTTGTTACAGATGTGCAGCATCGAGAGACAAAAGCAGGCAAAGGATGGGCTATATTTACAGTAGCAGATTTTGGAGAAAGTTTTGATTTTAAAATATTCAATGAAGACTACCTAAAACTCAGGCATTTTTTAGTTCCAAATACCATCATTCACGGTAAAGTGTATATTAAAGAGGGTTGGATAAATAAGGATACTGGTAAACGAAGTGATCCAAGAATGCAATACAATGGGATGCAATTATTGCATAATGTAATGGACAGTCAGGCAAAAAAAATAACCATACAATTACCCATCGAAGACCTGCAGGACCAAACTCTTTTATTTTTAAAACAGATGATAGCTACCCACAAAGGGGACAAGCAACTTTGTTTCACTATTTATGAGATTCAGGATAAAATAAAGCTCAACATGCCCAGTAGAACTCACAAAGTGAACATCTGTAATGAATTTTTAAAAGAGCTTCAAGATCGCCAAGTAAAGTACCAGTTAAACTAAGTTAAATAGTTTACTGGCCATATAAGTAAAACCAATTACATCATTGTTGAAACTGATACTTTGAACCAGTGTTTTACCCCAAAATTTAACTATTTTTGTACTCAAATATTAACAAGATTTTCTCTGTAGAAAAAAATAAATAAATAGAACTATGGCATTAGAAATAACAGACGCAACATTTGAAGAAATAGTATTAAAAAGTGACAAGCCTGTATTGGTTGATTTTTGGGCTGCTTGGTGTGGGCCTTGCCGTATGGTTGGACCAATTATAGACCAGGTAAGCGATGACTACCAAGGCAAAGCTGTAGTGGGTAAAATGGACGTAGATGCAAATCAAGAATTTGCAGCAAAATATGGCGTACGTAATATCCCAACGGTCCTTGTGTTTAACAACGGTGAGTTGGTAGGACGTCAAGTAGGTGTTGCACAAAAAAGTGTGTATGCAGAAGCAATAGATAGTCTACTGTAATAAATAAAATAATATCACTCATAAGGCTTGGCGTTATGTCAAGCCTTTTTTATTTTTAAATAAATGCTATGAAATGTTATTTCTTATAAAAATTCATAGTTGTATATTGCTGTACAAAGGAAAAAGTGTTCAAATGCAGTTGCACACACCATAGACAATTAAATAACAGCCACCCTGCATGCATGGCATTAGCATACCATACTATGAGTTCTGAAAACAAGTCCAAGGTACAAGACATTATAGAAAGTCAACAGCTTCAAGATCGCACACTATTTTTATGGGGTGGTGTGGATGATAAAACCGCACGTCATGTTGTGGATCGTTTATTATATCTAGACGCATTAAATCATGATGAGATTAAGCTCTATATCAATAGCCCGGGAGGGTATGTAACCAGTGGTTTTTCTATCTATGATACCATCAAACAAATTAAATCTCCAGTCTCTACCATTTGTACAGGATTGGCGGCAAGCATGGGAAGTTTGCTTTTAAGCGTAGGAGAAAAAGGGCGCAGATTCATACAACCCCACGCTCGTGTTATGATTCATCAGCCCAGTGGTGGTGCTCGAGGACAGGCCAGCGATATAGAGATAACAGCCCAAGAGATTTTAAAGACCAAAGAGATCAGCGCTAAAATTCTAGCCGATAACTGCGGGCAGAGCTTTGACAAAATCATGAAGGATTTTCAGAGAGACCATTGGATGGATGCCTCAGAGAGTATCAAATATGGAATTGTTGATGGAATTATAGTGTAATAAGTATTTACAGCATACCACACAGGTGAATTTAGAAGAGCAAATCAATGAGATCGTTGGGTTTAAAAACCTTGAGCTGCTTGCTACCCAGGTGGTAGAGGGGTTTATTTCTGGCTTGCACAAATCTCCATTTCATGGATTTTCAGCAGAATTCGCAGAGCATAAAATCTATAACAATGGGGAGAGCACCAAACACATTGATTGGAAACTTTTTGCCAAAACAGACAAACTTTATACAAAACGCTATGAGGAAGAAACCAACCTGCGTTGCCATCTTATCATAGACAATAGTAGCTCTATGCATTATCCGGCCCTTGGAGAAATGCACATAGATAATCTCAATAAAATTGGCTTCTGCTCACTAGCAAGCGCTGCAATTATGAATCTAATGAAACGCCAACGTGATGCTGTAGGGATGAGTATATACAGCGATCATTATGAGTTTTATAGCAGCGAAAAGGCCAGTGAACGCCATCACCAAAAGTTATTACAACAACTCAATAAAGCTGTTATTAATAAAAGTAGTGGTGTGGTAACAAAGACCTATACACACCTACATTTAATTGCCGAAAAACTAAAGCGTAGAAGTTTGGTGTTTTTATTTACAGATATGTTTCAAAGCGATAAGGAGCAGCAAGAGCTTTTTGAGGCCCTGCAACATTTGAAATATAACAAGCATGAAGTAGTTTTATTTCATACCTATGACAAAAAAAAAGAACTTCGCTTCGATTTTAATAACCGACCCAAAAAGTTTGTAGACCTTGAAACTTCAGAGCATATAAATCTGTATCCAGATAATGTAAAACAAACCTATGAAACTGCGGTGCAATCTTATTTTGATACCCTTGCCCTGACATGCGGTCGTTATAGAATAAAGTACGTTCCTGTAGATGTAAATGAAAACTTTAATGTCATTCTCACCACTTATTTAGTAGAGCGAGCAAGGTTTGGGTGATGTGCTTTCTAAGCCACTCAAGGCTAACCATCCCAACACAAAAAAAACAGAAATATTTAAAATAAATGTTTGCAGTTATCATTGTTAGTTTTATATTTGCATTCGCTTCAATTTTTTGAAGTTACAGACAAGCTTTTAAAGTCTTTAAAATAGTAGCACGGTCTGGTAGTTCAGTTGGTTAGAATACCTGCCTGTCACGCAGGGGGTCGCGAGTTCGAGTCTCGTCCAGACCGCAGAAAAGTGTTGTGTTGAGTCCTGCATACAGGACTTGTGGTTTATTTATAGACCGATGAGAAGCTTATCCAATTGGATGGGCTTTTTTTGTTAAATAATATGTTGTACTTTAGAAAAAAACTTAAAATGGACACATCAAAAATTGCGATCTCTGAGCAATATACTATCAAAAATCCCTTACACTCAAATAAATACCTAGTCAACGGTGTTCTTAAACAGTGGACTGGAGAAACATCTGAGGTATACTCAAACATTTGTTATACAGATGGAGCCCCAACATTATTGGGTTCCGTACCAGATATGGATTCAGATGCAGCCAATGAGGCAATTAACTCTGCAGTTGCTGCTTTTGATAGAGGGAAAGGTGATTGGCCCACCATGAAAGTGAAGGACAGAATTGCTTGCATGATGACTTTTGTCGAAAAGATGAGGCCTCACAGAGACCAGGTAGTTAAGCTACTGATGTGGGAAATTGGAAAGACTAAAAATGATGCCTGTAAAGAATTTGATAGAACCATTGATTATATTCTAAATACGATTGAGGCCTATAAGAAACTAGATAGAAAGAGTGCAAGGTTTGATAATCAGAGCGGAATATTTGCGCACATAAGAAGGAGTCCTCTTGGGGTTGTTCTTTGCCTTGGACCCTATAATTATCCATTAAACGAAACATTTTGTTTGCTCATTCCAGCTTTGATTATGGGTAACACAACTATATTTAAACCAGCTAAGCTTGGGGTATTATTAATTACACCCTTGCTAGAAGCATTTCAAGAAAGCTTTCCTGCTGGGGTAGTAAACATTGTTTTTGGTCGGGGCCGAAAGATTGCTGCTCCTATAATGCAAACAGGTTTTGTTGATGTACTCGCTTTAATTGGGCATAGCACCTCAGCGGTAGCCCTTCAAGATGAACATCCATTTAAAAATAGATTAAGACTAATTTTAGGACTTGAGGCAAATAATCCAGCGATTATTCTTCCTGATGCAGATTTAGATCTTGTGGTACGAGAGTGTATATCTGGTACACTATCCTATAATGGTCAACGCTGTACTGCATTAAAAGTACTATTTGTCCATGCAGATATAGTTGAGGAATTTAACAAACGATATGCAGAGGCTGTAGATGCTTTACAATATGGATTACCATGGGAGGATGGGGTTTTTCTTACGCCACTTCCAGAAAAAAACAAACCTGCCTATATTGACGGATTAATTAAAGATGCGGTATCAAAAGGTGCTGAGGTTTTAAACAAACGAGGGGGTGAACTAAGTGAAAATTATTGTTACCCAGCCGTTTTGTATCCAGTTAGTACAGATATGAGGGTATACCAGGAAGAACAATTTGGTCCTGTTGTTCCCATCATACCTTTTACTAATATTGATGAACCACTAGATGCAATTGCAGCTTCACAATATGGCCAGCAGGTAAGTCTTTTTGGTAAAGATACCAAGAGTCTGGGTCCTCTTATAGACATTTTTGCAAATCTAGTTTGTAGAGTAAATTTAAATAGTGCTTGCCAGAGAGGACCAGATATATACCCATTTACAGGAAGAAAGAATTCTGCAGTAGGAACCTTAAGTGTTTTTGATGCGCTAAGAAGCTTTTCAATACGTTGTTTTGTAGCCTCCAAAGACAACCAATATAACAATGAAATTCTTGAGAAGTTATTAGCATCAGAGGATTCAAACTTTATAAACACAGACTATCTATTGTAGCAAGCTTGAATACTTTTAAAGTACAACGGCTATTTCGTTTCTTCTAAAAAACAAATCATAAGGAGGGTTGTACCCAAAGCAGTAAAACTGATCGCTGTGCTTGATACCATTAGCTTTTAAAATGGCAATCAATCCATCTTTATGCTCTTTAATTGTGGCATCATTAGCCCATCCAGAAAAGGTAATTACCGCCATCGTTTTTTTGGGCTCTTGTTTAAAGGTAATGTCTGCTAGATTGGGTTTTGGTAGGTCGTCTTTTCTGATTGCCTTAGGAACCATAAACCCCATTGTGGGTTGTGCACCCAGGGTCATACTAACTGGAGAAGTCATTGCAATTTTTTGCTTACGCGCATTGGCTCCAAAAATATAACCTCCTAATTTAGAGAATCCATTGCTTGCGTTTTTCTTATAGCCCTGATTTTCAATAGCCACTGTTGTAAATAATCTGGCTTGATAGTCCCGGATTTCTATGCCATCAAACACACTGGTTACTGTGTATGGGTAGTACTCAATTTTAGTGCTGCTTCTGTGTATAAAAAACTGAGCTACTATAAACAGTACAATTACAGAACCAAGGACTATATACACTGTTTTCATTGTTGTTAATTTACAGTGAATACACCAATCTAAAGGTTATAAAGCGAGGTTGTATGAATGTCTCTGATGTAAATACGGAGATGTTACTGGCACTATTTTGCACCTGAGAATCTACCCCTAGAATATTTGTAGCACGCACTTCATATTCAAGGCTAGCGTCTTTATCTTTTCTGTAAGATAGTGACGCATTCCATGTCTGGAATGAATTGATTTCCTCCACCTCATCACTGAGTCTGTTATAGGTAAAATCTGTGCGTAGGGTGATTGCTTTTTTGATGTAGGCATCAAATTCTATAGCGGGTGCATTGGTGGTAAAGGTTGTGGAGTTTGATCCTTGATCATTTTGAGCGATGGTATGTCTGTAGCGTAAAGTTACATTAGGAGCTACTTTAAAGGTGGTACGTATACTAGGAGTATAGCTTTGAGTGAAGCCTTCATTTACAGATTGTCTACCTTGTACAAACTGGTTTATTTTACTGTAGTTGAAATTCACATTTAAACTACCTCTAATTTTTCCAAAACTTCTTTGTAGTCTTCCAAAAGCAGACACTGTCTCGTCTGCAAACCCAGAATTAAAATAGGTGCTAGTTCTAATTACATTTTCAAAGTCTGTTAAGCTTCTAATTTGATCTATATTTTTTGAATAGGCAACGCGAGCAAATACATTGGTGTAGTTAAATAAATTAAAACTCCTGTAAAACAAACTTAAGTTGTGAGAAAGTGCGTTTTGAAGTTCAGGGTTTCCGTATTGGATGTTGTTAAAACTATTTAATATGATACCCTCTGCCAGTTTAGTTACGTCCGTAAACTGGTTTTTCATGTTATAATTGAAGGTCAAACTCTCACTTTTCTTGAGTTGGATACGAGTTTCAAAATCTGGGAGGAATCTAAAAAAGTCTTCTCCATATTGCTCTCCAAATTGAGTATTTTTGTTTGAGTAAGCGTGCACAGAAAAACCTGGAGTAATGGTAAAAATCCCTGCTTTAAACCTGTAATGAACTCCCAAATACAAGTCTGAGAAATCATACTGAGTATCATTGATTGCTCTACCTGCATTAAAGGTAGGTGTAGGCTCAAAAAATGTTCCATCTTCTAAAAACTGAAAAATTGTTGAGTTAAAATCTTGTCTGCTTACAATACTTCCAAGGGTTAGATTGATGTTGCTTTTATTGTTAATGATGTTGTAGTAATCTAACTTGGCGTCCAGCTGGTTTGATTTGATACGTCTATTTTGATTAAGATCATAATTGTTTAAACCCTGATTGAGCCCAAGAGCAGCAGCAGTGCTGTCATAGGCATCTTGTTCTTCTGGGGCTAAATTATTATTGGAAGGGTCATTGCCCAGTAAAACATTGTAAAAGGGGTCTTCGTCCTTGTTTAGATATTGAGCCTCTAAGGCAAAAATATTAGTCTCATTAAGGGTATAGTAGTATTTTAAACTTTGTGTGATACTATAAGGGTTTACCTCTTCTACTTGCTGAGTGGATCCAACAACAGAGGATATTTCAGTTTGTGTTTGCTCATCTTTAGAGATGCGCCCTAAAATATCATACTCCAATTGGTTTTCAAAATTTGGTTGGAATGATGCGCTTAACTTAAGGAGTCCTTGGTCAGATCGTTGGGTGCTGGTCTGCTGTGTGGTTTCATCAGGGATTCCTAGGTCACTATCTGTGTATTGTACAAAACTAATCTCTTTTGAGGTAACCCTGTTGCTATTTAAAATGGCAAAACCAGTTATATCAAGCCCTTGGTTAGGGGAGTAGCTAAAATTGGTGGCTCCTAGTTTATTTTTGACCTCAAGAGCATTTGTTTGATTTGTCAAAAAATTTAAAGAGTTGTCTCCCAGGTTGATACTTGTACCGCTGGTGTTACTGGGGGCTCGAAACCCTCCTCCAAAGCCTCTAATATCTCTTCTTGACAAGGCTGTTTCTCCTGTATTGTTAAAATCACCTATAAAATTAAGGCTAAATTTTGGGCTGTAGTAAAAGAGTTTTGGTTGTGCAATGTACAACTCATCTTCTTCACTAACCCCGCCACCAGCTGTCACGGTACCAAACCAAAAATTTTCTTTTCCTTCTTTTAATTTGATGTTAATCGCTACATTATCTTGGTTATTGGTAACACCACTTAGTTGGCTTACCTCAGAGTAATTACGCAATACTTGTATTTTGTCAACAGCCTTGGATGGAATATTTTTGGAGGCCAATTTGGTATCTCCATCAAAAAAATCTTTCCCATTTACCATTAATTTGTTGACTACCTTTCCTTCAACTTCTATCTGACCATCTTCATTTAACTCAACACCGGGCAGGTTCTTTAATACATCTTCCAATTTTCTTTCTGATCCATTTGTAAAAGAATCTGCGTTGTAAATTAGCGTGTCTCCTCTCACGGTAACAGGCATCTCATAACTAAGTTCTATGGCATCTAAACTGTTGTCTAGCCTTAGATTAAAGTCTCTTGTGATATCAATATTTTTTGTGGTTATTTCCTCTTCATAAGTTTTCATCCCTATGTAGCTAACCTGCATATTATAGGTTTGATTTTTTGAAAGTGATAGCATGAATTTTCCATCCTCTGTTGTGACACCAAAAGATTCAAGCGCACTGCTTTGTTTATTGATAGCAATGACATTTGCAAGCTCTAATGGTGTTCCTAGACTATCTCTAACTACACCTTGTAGTTTTACTTGAGAGAGGCCAATGCTTGATATTAAGACAATAGCTAGGGAAAGATAAGTTTTCATAAAGTTGATTGAGAGATTTGAATGATTTATTTTAGGCACACTAGATTTAGTATCTTCTATTGCCACGTCCTCTGTTGTCTCTCATTTCTTGCATTTTTTCAGTAATGATTTTATTGTATTGTTTTTTGGTAACCACATCGCCTTTTGTGGGGCGTTTTATGGTGATTTTTTCTTCAGGATTCATTACAATTTTATTACACAGCATCGTTGTATTGCCGGCGCTTAGTTCTAAGATTAGCCCTGGTAAGCCCCAGTATTCTGTTGGTCCTTGGCTTACAGGTATCATTGGTGAGTACCAGGCTACAACTTCAACCATTTCTTGTTTTTCTTTTTCTTCTATCTCAGCTTTTTCTTTTATGTCTTGTACTACAGCAACTTTAGCAGCTGGAACTGCTACTGCTGAAGGATTTAATTGTTGCACCTTGTCAACAGATTTTTTTTCTTCTTCTTTTGATATTTCTTTCTTTTTAGGAGTTTTCCCTCGCGTGGTTGAAGTAAAACTTATTTCAGAGGCTGGACGCATTGTTGTTGCTTTGTAACAAACATACTGTCCAATTTTCTTTTTTTCTGATCCCATTTTCCATTTAAAAGGAGTCATTTCTTCTGTGATTAAAAATTGTTTTCCAAAAAATTCTTGATCTTGTAAAAACACTTTCTCTTTGATGTTTTTGTATTGCAGTCCTGGAGAAAAACTACTTCCCCACATACTTGGGGCTCTTCCTCCAGGTCCTCCCTCTAGTTTTTCATCTTCTTTAAAAATAGATTCTTCTTTATTGAAGGTAAGTATGTATGTCTTCTCTAACCATGGTTTCATTCTGGCTTCCATTTGTTTTTTTTGTGCCTCACTCATTTTTCCTCCTCTGTCCCAGCGGCTCATATCCATCGTAGTTTTTGAGAAATAATACGCTTGGCCTTGAAAGTCTTGTGCCTTGATTTGGGTGGCAAACAAAAGTGTAAAGAAAATGAGAACAACTTTTTTGAAAAATGAGATCATAATTTTTATTGATTTGGTTTTACACAAACTTAACAATAGCCAACAGACTACCTCTTTGTTTTGCATAAGATTAACACTAGATAAAGATATTTTTTCTTGGTAGAAAAATATAAAAACAAGCATAAGATATATCAATCTATTGCAAGTAGCTACTATAACGACGAATTACATTTAACATTGTAACAGCAATGGTTTAAATAAACAAAAAAAAGCTTCCAGAGTTTACCTAGAAGCTTTTAAATTTGTTGTCCCACTAGGACTCGAACCTAGAATGACGATACCAAAAACCGGAGTGTTACCATTACACCATGGGACATTACCAAGGGTATAGACCTTCGTCTTACAAAGCATTAAAAATAATTAATACTTTAGAGGATGCAAATTTAAAACAAATTGTATACCCTACAAGCAATTTTTGTAAAAAAATATTCTTGTATTATTTTAGGGATAAAATAAGTCTTTAAGGTGTTACGTTAACAATGATAATGTGCCTTTAGTGTTAAAAAAAAACTAGAAATAGTAGTACATTCGCTACAACCAAAAAAGTATAATTGTATGGGGTCTTTTACATTTAAAAAATGGAATATTATTCTAGGCTGGTTTGTCTTTTCAATAGCCCTTGTCACCTACTGGAGCACTGTAGAGCCCACGGCTAGTTTTTGGGATGCAGGAGAGTACATAACCACGGCAAGTAATCTTGAGGTGGGACATCCTCCAGGAGCACCCTTGTATCAATTAATGGGCGCCTTCTTCTCTATTTTTGCTATTGAGGCCACAAATATTGCACTAACCATAAATCTAATGTCTGTTTTTGCGAGCGCTTTTACCATCTTATTCATGTTTTGGTCTGTCACTATTTTACTATCCAATTTGGTTAAAAGTAACGACACCTTTACAAAAACCAATCAAATAGCCATCCTATCAAGCGCAGTTGTTGCTTCACTAAGCTTTGCATTTACAGACAGTTTTTGGTTTAGTGCTGTAGAGGCAGAGGTCTATGCAATGGCAGCTTTTATTATGTCTGTACTTTTCTATGCTGGCCTAAGATGGGAGAGTGAAATGTTTAGCCCTAGAGGTGATAAATGGGTTGTTTTAATTGCTTTTATTGTGGGGCTTTCATTTGGGGTTCACTTTATGGGTCTTCTAACTATTCCTGCCATTGGATTCTTGTATTTCTTTAAAAATTACAAAAAGGTAACAGTTAAAAATTTCTTGATTGCAAACGTGGTAACCGTTGCCATATTATTGTTCATTTTTAAACTATTACTACCCATGACCTTGCGCTTTTTTAGTGCTTGCGAAATCTTCTTTGTCAATAAAATTAACATGCCCTTTAATTCTGGAACCATTATCGCGGGGGCTGTCTTTTTGGGCCTTTTTTACTTTGGTTTGCGCAATACAAGAAGAAAAAGTTTTGTAAAACTTAACACACTTTTACTTTGCGTACTATTTATTTTTATTGGTTTTTCTAGCTGGCTTATGTTACCAATACGTGCCAATGCAGGAACTGTCATTAATGAAAATAATCCAAACAACGCTCGAGAATTATTAGCCTATTACAACCGTGAACAATACCCAGAAACACACCTTTTTTATGGCCCATTATTTACAGAGGCATATGTGGGTCTTGATAGAGATAATCCATTTTTGGATGAGAAACCAAAGTATGAAAAGGATCTTGAGGCAAAAAAATATGTCATTGTAAACGACATAAAAAATGCAAAACAAAACTTTGAAGACAGTCAAAAAGCATTCTTGCCAAGAATGTGGAGTCTGGAGCACAACGCCAACTACATGGAAATCACGGGCGCTGTAGATTTTGAAATTAAAAGAGAATATCTCTCAGAACAGTTGCTTGTAGATGAGGTAGCAAAGTTTAAAGAGGCCTATGATAAAGGACTTGTAGACAGCGAAGATTATGACAAGTTTTTAAAGAATTTTGGAGACTACCTCGAAATAGAAAAACCTGGTTTTTTAACCAACATGCGTTTCATGTTTGAGTATCAGTTTGGGTATATGTATTGGCGTTATTTTATGTGGAATTTTGCAGGCCGTCAAGATGATATTCAAGGAAGATATGATAAGCTGCATGGCAACTGGATTAGTGGTATTCCATTTGTAGATCAAATGCTAATAGGACCTCAAAATAACATTCCTACAGATGCCCTAGAAAATAAAGCCAGAAACACCTATTATTTCATTCCGCTACTCATTGGGCTTTTAGGCATCTTATTTTTGGCCAAGCATGACGAGAAAACCTTTTGGGTGTTATTGGTGTTTTTCTTGTTCACGGGGCTTGCTCTGAAGGTGTACTTAAATGAGAGACCCTTCGAGCCCAGAGAGAGAGACTATGCCCTTGTGGGTAGTTTTTATGTTTTCGCCATCTGGATTGGCTATGGGGTGTATGCGCTGTATGAAATATTAAAAGAATACTTAAATCCAAAAATAGCCTTACCTATTGTCTTGAGTGCAACAATGCTCAGTTCTCCTATGTTACTTGTTTCTCAAAACTGGGATGATCATGACCGTTCTAACCGTTACACCGCTCAATCTATGGCCCGCATGTATCTGGATAGTATAGCACCAAATGGTATTATTTTCACCATTGGAGACAATGATACATTTGCACTGTGGTACCTTCAAAATATTGAGGGATATAGGCGTGATGTGCGTGTGGTAAACACCGCTTTGTTTGCCACAGATTGGTACATAGATGACATGAAAAAGAAAGCCTTTGACAGTGATCCTATCCCTTCTCAACTCACTCATGATCAATATAAATATGGCTCAAGAGATTATATTATCTTCAACGAAATAGACACAGATAGTATAAATATTAATGTTTGGATGGATTGGGTAGCCTCAAACGACCCCAGAACAATGTATCAAATACCAAGCAGTGGTCAGATAGTTAATACCTTTCCAACAAAAAGTTTTAGACTTCCTGTAAACAAACAAGCTGTGCTTAAAAGTGGTGTTGTTTCTTTAAAAGACCAAGACAAGATAGTACCTTATATAGATGTTACCATAAAGGATGAAGTTATCTATAAAAACAGGCTCTTAATGCTAGACATTATTGCCAATAACAATTGGGAGCGTCCTATCTATTTTAGCGGAGGAAGCTTTGGAGATGACGATTACCTTTGGATGAAGGATTACTTGCAAATGGACGGGGTGGTATATAAGCTGGTGCCAATAAAAACGCCAGTGGATAAGGATAATCCTTTTGATATGGGACGAGTAGATGCAGAAAAATCTTACCAGATTGTCAAAAATTGGGACTGGGGAAATAGCGGTGACCCAGCTATTTACCATGATGTTGAAACGCGCAGAAATGGCTTAACTTACAGGAGCAATCTAGCACGTATTGCAGAAGCACTCTTACAAGAGGATAAGCTAGATAAAGCTAGGGAGATTCTGGATTTAGCTATGGAGAAAATGCCGGTTGATATTTTTGCATTCTATTCTTTACTTTAGCCATACATGCAAATGTATTATCGTGTCAATGAACCACAAAAAGCCCGAGAAATTTAT
>CATEMS010000079.1 GCA_949507465.1 Flavobacteriaceae bacterium | reverse complement strand
CAACCCTTAAATATTGGTTTACATGGCGTTTCACCGTATAGAGTTTACCTGATTTCACTACAGCATAACCTGTACATACTTTCTGTTGCACTAGTCCTTTTTCTTATAGCAAAAGCTATGAGAAATGACGGCTGTTAGCCGCTATACTCCCCTGTGGTGCCCGGACTTTCCTCTTCAAAACAAGTTTGAAGCGATAAGGCGACCTGCTGTTGCAAAAGTAGCATTATTGTTAATAAATAACGTAAAATAAAAAGAGCTATTTTTTTAATTAGGTAACTACCCTACCTATATTTGTTTTATACTATGGAACCATTTATTGTATCGGCTAGAAAGTACAGACCTACAACCTTTAAGGATGTTGTTGGTCAGCAGGCCATTACAAATACTCTAGAAAATGCCATAGAAAACAACCACCTAGCCCAAGCACTTTTATTTACAGGCCCAAGAGGTGTAGGAAAAACTACTTGTGCCCGTATTCTCGCCAAAAAAATAAATCAAGACGGTAGCCACAAAGAGGATGAAGATTTTGCATTTAATATTTTTGAATTAGACGCTGCTTCCAACAACTCTGTAGATGATATAAGAAACCTTATTGACCAAGTTCGAATTCCGCCACAGGTTGGGCAGTATAAGGTCTATATCATAGATGAGGTGCATATGTTGTCATCTGCCGCATTCAACGCTTTTTTAAAAACACTGGAAGAGCCTCCAAAACATGCCATTTTTATACTAGCAACCACAGAAAAACATAAAATCATACCAACGATATTATCAAGATGTCAGATTTTTGATTTTAGACGTATTACCGTTCAAGACATCAAAGGACACCTTGCAAGAGTCGCAAAACAAGAAAATATCTCAGCCCAAGATGATGCCCTGCATGTTATCGCACAAAAAGCAGACGGAGCATTAAGAGATGCACTCTCTATTTTTGATAGAGTGGTTAGTTTTTCAGGAGATAATCTTAGCCGTGAAGCCGTAACAGAAAATTTAAATGTACTAGACTACACGTATTATTTTAATATCACAGATCTTATCATACAAAATGATATTCCTCAAGTATTGTTATCCTACAATGAAATTTTAGGCAAAGGCTTTGACGGCCATCATTTTATTATGGGGCTAGCCTCTCATTTTAGAGATTTGTTGGTCTGTAAAAATCAACAAACAATCTCTCTTCTTGAGGTAGGTGATCAAGTAAAGAACATGTATTTAGAGCAATCACAAAAAACACCTCACCCATTTCTACTTGAAGCTCTTGATATTGCAAATTCTTGTGATTTGAAATATAAAACAAGTCGAAACCAACGATTACTTGTTGAATTATGCCTAATGCAATTGACTTCTCTCACTGCCCAGGGAGAAAAAAAAAAGCCCAATAAGCTAAACAAACGTTTTGTACTTCCTCCAAAACATTTTAAAACAATAGTAGGTCAAACTCAAGAAAAGCTTGACATACCCAAGCCCTCTGACCCTGTTGTCAAAAAAGAAACACAAAACAAGATAACTCAAAAGCCATCTGCTTTATCACAAGAGGGCAAACAAGCCCCTAAAGATTCTCAAATAACCAAAACAGAACCTGTGGGTTCAAAAAGAGTTTCAGCCTTATCATTAAAAAGCATTGAAAAAAAGCAGCAACTCGCAAAAAAAGTAAGTGATCGGAGCCAAAATAAAGAAAAGCTTCCAACAGAAGAATTTACCCAAGAGCAAATGATTACTCACTGGAATGCCTATACACAGATTGTTAAGGAGCAAGGGAAATATAATTTTTTATCTCACTTAACCATGAGTGTTCCTGTTTTGAAAGATGGAATGATCCATCTTGAGTTTCCTAACCAAACTATAAAACTTGAGGTAGAAAGGGATAAATTTGACCTATTGACCTACATGCGTAAAAAACTT
>CATEMS010000078.1 GCA_949507465.1 Flavobacteriaceae bacterium | reverse complement strand
CCTCCAATTGCAGCAAACAATGCTGGTGGAGCTCTATCTATTTTTACAAGAACATTATTTATACCAAGAAACTTGGATTTAAATAACATTCCTTACGAAAACCCAAATGATGGATCTAGTGTTTACTACAGAACAGATCAAGAAAACCCAAGATGGTTATCAAACTATGCGGGTAGTGAGCAAAAAACAAATCGTTTTTACGGTAAGCTAGGAGCTTCTTATGAAATTTCTGACAACACTAACGTTTCTTACCGTTTTGGTTTGGATACATATAACGAAACGCAAGAATTCAAAGCGGCTCGTGGTAGTGTTACAGCGCCATACACAACTGGTTATTTAAGAACTACAAGTGGTACAAACTTTATTTTTGACCATAACTTAAACTTTAGTTTTAATAACATTGAGCTTGCTGATGATTTCAGTTTAACTACACAACTTGGTTTCAACGCTAGACGTGATACTTATGAGCAATTTGGACAGTCTAGTCAAAACCAAGTAGTATTTGGTTTCTTTGATCATGACAACTTTATTGATCAAACAATTAATGATCCCGTTGCAGGAAGTTTAACATTCCAAGCACAACAAAACATATTAGGTGCATACGGTGAAGCAGCTTTTGATTACGGAGGATATTTATTCTTAACATTATCTGGACGTAATGACTGGGCTTCAACACTAGAGGCAGAAAATAATTCATTATTCTACCCTGGTGCTTCTCTATCATTTGTTCCAACATCGATGGAGGGTGGATCATCTGATGCATTAAACTACATGAAGTTCCGTGCAGGTTACGGTACATCTGCAAGATTCCCAGGAGTATACTCTACAAGAACAGGGTTCAACTCTACGGCCTCTGCTGTAATTGATACAGACGGAAACGCAGTTACCACAAACGGTTTATCTTCTTTCTTAGGAAACCCAAATCTTAAACCAGAACTCCAAAAAGAATTTGAGCTTGGTTTGGACGCAGATTTATTTAAAAAGAGAGTTAGCTTTGAAGCAACTGTTTTTAGAAGATCAATTCAAGACCAAATTGTAAGTAGACCAATTTCTCCTTCTTCAGGAGCAACCTTCACCTCTGACAACATTGCAGAAACAGAAATAGAAGGTGTAGAATTAGGATTAGACTTTACACTTATCAAGAGTGATAATTTCACTTGGGATGTGCGTAACAACTTCAGTGCCTCAGAAAACACGGTTATTGACCTTGGTGGTGTTGAAGCGTTTGCTTATGCTGGATTCTCTAACCTAGGAAACTACGCTTCTGAAGGTGAGCCTTTAGGGGTAATCAAAGGTGGTTATGCTGCAAGATATGCAGAATCAAACATCACAGAAGATAATCCTTACGGTACGGGTGTTAATGGAGCTTTACTAATTAACCCAGGTACGGGTCAAATTCTTGACTCAGAGGGTGATTTGGGTAGAGATATTGAAACAATTGGTGATCCAAACGCTGACTGGACATTTACAACCATCAATACATTAACATACAAGCAATTATCATTATCTGCTCAGTTAGAGTATACACATGGAGGAGATATCTATTCTCAAACTGCATCTCAGTTCTACCGTCGTGGTGTTACAACAGTAAATGTAGACAACAGAGAAGGAACATATATTGTACCAGGTTTACTAGCTAACCCTACCACTGGTCAATTATTGTTAGATGATGATGGTCAGCCAATTGAAAACACCATTCAAATTGGAGCTAATGATCTTTACTTTATCAACTTAGTTGATCCATCTGGACAAGGTATCTATGATGCATCTCACTTACGTTTAAGAGAAGCTTCAATAACCTATTCACTTACCAAGAAAATGTTAGAGAAAACACCATTTGGAAACATCTCTTTCTCTCTATCTGGTCAAAACCTATATGTACAGGCTTTCAATATTCCTGATGCATTTAACATTGATCCAGAAGCATTGAGTGTTGGTACAGGAAATGGACAAGGTTTAGAATTTCAAACTGGACCAACTTCTAAGCGTTACTCATTCGGTATAAAAGCAACATTTTAAAAAAAAAGGTACTAGTAAGGTGGTAATTAATTTACCACCTTGTTATACTAGTGTAACCTAAAAATTTAATTATATATTATGAAAAATATTCTAAAAATAACATTCGTAGCAGCTATGTTGGGATTATTCACTGGATGTGAAACAACAGAGCTAGATCTACTTGACAACCCAAATGCAATTAGTGCAGATGTGGCAAGCCCAAATTTTGTTCTAAATTCAATTCAATTATCATTTAATGGATTTATGTCTGGAACTACAAGAACCAATGGAATTACTCGTATGACTGCTCAATTTGGACAGTACAATGGAGCGGTTACTGTTAATTCATTAAACGGAACTTGGTCATCGGCTTACAATACCTTTGCCAATGTAGACCTTATACAAGAAATTGACGCTTTAAGTGAAGTAGGAGTTCCTTACCATGTAGCTGTGGCTCAAATTCTTGAAGCCTACATGTACATCACTTTGGTTGATTTTGTAGGAGATGTACCTTATAGCCAGGCCAACCAATTTGGTGAATTCCCAACACCAGAGCTTGATCCAGGTGAAGATGTATATGCAGCTCAAATCGCAACTTTAAATTCAGCTATTGCTCTTTTAAATGAGGAATCTGCAGTGATACCACAAGATTTATTTTATGGTAGTTTTGATACAGATAACTGGATAGCAGTTGCAAATACTTTAAAACTAAAAGCTCATTTAAATATGGGTGATGGTGCAGCTATATCTGCTCTTCTCTCTGAAAACATCATTGATGAAGATGATGAAGATTTCCAATTCAACTATTCAAGTTCTACAACACCAGAATCTAGAAGTCCTATATTCCAAGGAAACTATCCTAACGGAACTGGATTTTACATGAGTAATGGGTTTTTAGACCTGTTAAATGCTGGAGATGCTGAAGAACCATTTGTAGAGACTGGAATTGCAGATCCAAGACTTCGTTACTATATTTATCGTCAAAGAAATGACCCACCAAGTGGATCAAACTTACCTTGTGAAGGTAATGATATTTATGACTACTGCTATGTTGGTAACAAATACTGGGGAAGAGATCACGGAGATGATGAAGGTATACCAAATGACAACACAAGAAGATCTACATGGGGTGTATATCCAGCAGGTGGAGCCTTTGATAACAATCAATTCAACAGAGTGGATTCAAGTAATACTGTAACACTTAATGGTGAGGGTATAAATCCAATTTTCTTATCATCTTTTACTCACTTTGCACTTGCAGAGGCAGGATTAGACCTAGGAGTTGCTGTTGATTCAAGAGCGTTGTTAGAAATTGGTATCTCTTTGAGTATGGACAAAGTAACAGATTTCTCTGGTTCATTACCAACAACTGATGAGGATGATGAAACAATTGATTATGCTGCAACTTCAGCAGACATTAGTGATTACATCGCTAGAGTACTTGCAGAATATGATGCTGCCTCAGGAAACGAAGCTAAGTTAGCTATCGTTGTTAGAGAATGGTACTTAGCCTCTTGGGGTAATGGTATAGAACCTTACAACATGTATAGAAGAACAGGATATCCTACTTTGCAAACTGGTGTTATACCAGTAGGTCCATTCCCAAGATCATATAGATATCCTTCAAATGAAGTAGTTACAAATCCAAACATGGATCAAACTACTGCAGATAACCAAGTGTTCTGGGATACGAATCCAGCTGGTTTCATTAACTAATTCAATTTAATTAAATACTTTAATTATGAAAAATATAAATAAAATATTCTCTCTAGCATTTGTAGCTATTTTAACTACAGTTACTTTTACTAGCTGTGAATACGACCAAGATAAAGCACGCTTTCCAGAATTAACTAACGGAGGTTTTGTAAAGTTTGTAAGTGCTCCAGAATTTGACATGGGTGCAGATCCAGCTACAGCTGCTTTTAGCGCCATGACTGAAGATCCAAATGGTACTGTTGCTTTGTATGAAGTAACTGTAGTTGGAGATTTTGAAGGAGCACCTTCTGAGGCATTGCCTTTTGGGTCAACAACGACCTTCCCATTTGATGTTAGTTTCACAACTGCAGACATGGCTGAATTATTTGGAGTAGATGCTTCTGTATTTGTAGAAGATGATTCTTTCGAATTCTTTGGTGTGGTTACAACTGTAGACGGCGCTATCTATAACGGTACAGCTCCAAGTGGATCATATCCTGAAGGAGATGATCCTGAGAACGCAGGTTCTTGGAACGGTGGGCAAACAAGCAATGTATTAAATACAGCACCTACGCTACTAGCAGCGTTTAATTGGGAGGTAAGCTACGAAAACCCCTAATTAAAATAATTAGTGAATATAATTTAAAAACCATCCTTTTCTAAGGATGGTTTTTTACTTTTACATTATGAAGAAAGAGACCTTGTTATTTGGAATTTATCCCGTTATAGAAGCTTTAAAAGCAAATCAAACAATAGATAAGGCCTATGTCCAAAAAGGACTGAAGAATCCTAAAATTGATGCTATTGTAGCTGATCTTGAGAGGCTAAACACCACAATATCTTTTGTTCCTCTAGAAAAGATGGAGAAACTATGCAGAAGCAATCATCAAGGTATTATTTTAGTTAGTTCTCCCATAGAATTTGTTGGTTTAGAAACCATGGTTGAAACCGTATTAGAAAAGGAGACAAAACCTTTGTTTTTGATTCTAGATCAAATTAGTGATGTTAGAAATTTTGGTGCTATTTTAAGAACAGCAGAGTGTACAGGAGTTCATGGTGTAATTATTCAGAAAAAAGGAGGGGCTCCAGTGAGTGGAGATACAGTAAAAACTTCTGCAGGGGCTATATTTAATATTCCTATTTGTAAGGTAGATCATATCAAAGATGCCATTTACTACCTTCAAGGTAGTGGTGTTACAACTATCGCAGCCACAGAAAAAACACCAAATACCATATATACCCTTGGATTAAATGAGCCCACAGCAATAATTATGGGATCTGAAGGGCTTGGGGTATCAAAATCTGTGCTTTCAATCGTAGATAAAAAAGCCTCTTTACCACTACTTGGTGAGATCAACTCTTTGAACGTGTCTGTTGCATGTGGTGCTTTTCTATATGAAGTGGTACGCCAACGATCTTTGTGAAAATCTAATCTTTTTTCTGTTTAACGATGGTGTATATTACGTCAACATCTTTTTTTAATGTACTATTTTCTGACTCCTGATCTAAAACTTCTTTGTTTTCAATAAAATTTCCATCTGCATCAAATTGCTGCATAAAGGGGTCATTCTCGGGTGAGTAATTTTCTGTTTCCCAATCATATTTTTTATTGGTGAGAGTGTTTGTGCCTTTATATAAAAAGGCTAACAATACTCCTACACAAAAACCAGATAAATGTCCTTCCCAAGAGATTTGGCTGTCTGTTGGAAATACATACCAAAATAAGCTACCATATACAAAAACAACTGCGAAAGAAAGAGCCGTAAGTTGATACTGCTTTGAAATAATCCCCTTAAAGAATAAAAAAGAAGCCAATACATATACAATACCACTTGCTCCTATATGATCTGCAGGGCGACCAATACACCATGTGATAAAACCTGTGATAAGAAAACCCAATATCAATACGTGCCACCTCACAGGGCGATAAAAATAAAACAGTGCCGACCCTAAAACCAACATAGGAATACTGTTGTTAAAAAGATGCTTTAAATTACCATGGATAAAAGGACCAAATAAAATTCCTCTTAAACCCTCAATCCTACCCGGGTGTATACCATAAGAGGTGAAATCTCTACCAAACCGTATCTCAAACCAAAACACCAGCCACATGAATACCACAAATAGAAGTGGATAAAGCACAACGTCTAAAGAAAAATATAGTTTTTGAGATTTAGTCATGCCTCAATATAACAAAAACAAGTCCAAATGTTGCAATATGATAAATTGACAGTTTAGTAGCAACAATTAAAAACATACCTTTATAGAATGAATATTCCACTTGCAGAAAGAATACGTCCGAAAACACTCAAGGATTACCTCAGTCAGCAACATCTTGTTGGTGAAAATGGTGCACTTACAAAACAGTTACAAAGCGGCATGATACCCTCAATGATATTTTGGGGGCCTCCAGGTATTGGAAAAACAACTTTAGCTAATATTATTGCATTGCAATCAGAAAGGCCTTTTTACAAATTAAGCGCTATTGATAGCGGAGTAGCCGCTGTGAGAGAGGTTATTGAAAAAGCAAAAAAATCAGAGGGCTTATTCACAACAAAAAACCCAATACTCTTTATTGATGAAATTCATCGTTTTAGTAAATCTCAACAAGACTCTTTACTGGGTGCTGTAGAAAAGGGGTTAGTGACCCTTATTGGTGCTACCACAGAAAATCCAAGTTTTGAGGTAATACCTGCCCTGCTTTCAAGATCTCAAGTATATGTCTTACAATCATTTTCCAAAAAAGATCTTGAAGATCTATTAAAACGAGCTATTGCCATAGACACAATACTACAACAATATGATATTGAATTACAAGAAACACAGGCAATTTTAAGACTATCTGGAGGCGATGCAAGAAAGCTACTCAATATGTTAGAATTGGTGGTGCTTTCTGAAACATCTCAAGCAAATGGTAACAAAAAACCAAAGGTTACAATCACCAACCAAATGGTACAACACAAGGTGCAAAAAAACACGGTGTTGTATGATAAAACTGGAGACCAACATTATGACATAGTCTCAGCCTTTATTAAATCAATTCGAGGAAGTGATCCAAATGCAGCTGTTTACTGGCTCGCTAGAATGATAGAAGGAGGGGAAGATATAAGTTTTATTGCCAGACGATTGGTAATTCTTGCCAGCGAAGACATTGGAAATGCTAATCCAAACGCTCTTTTACTTGCCAACGCAACTTTTCAATCTGTAAGCGCAATTGGTTTTCCAGAATCTCGTATTATTCTGAGTCAATGTGTTATATACCTTGCAAGCTCTGTCAAGAGCAACGCCAGCTATCTAGCAATCAAAAAAGCGCAACAACTCGTTAAGCAAACTGGAGATCTATCTGTCCCCTTTTCAATTAGAAATGCACCAACAAAACTCATGAAAGAATTAGGGTATGGAGACAACTACGCCTATGCCCATGATTTCGAGAATGCATTTGTGCCTCATGAGTTTTTGCCTAAAGAAATTGTGGGCACCACACTATACCAAACTGGTGATAATCCAAAAGAAAATCAATTAAAAGCCTACTTAAAAAGTCTATGGAAAAACAAATATGAGTTTTAGTTCTGAAAAACTAATGTAATAGGCTCCTGATCTTGGTCAATAAGAACAAGGTCTTTGTTTTCAAGAAAATGACACTGGAATTTGTGGTCAAAAATCACGCCCGTATAACCAGTTTTAGTATATTCAATTGTGCCCTTTAAAACTAAATCTTCAGTGGAGGCATCATACAAATTGTATCCCCCATCTACCTTCTTTAAAAGATATGCTTTTGAATTATAGGTGTACCCGTTGAACTGATTGACCGGTCCCTCACTTACTTTAGGATCCTTTGTAGGGGTTGGTGAAAAAACATCTAGAGCAGCATCTTGGTTTGTGGTAGTGGGATTTAGTTTTACCTGCACTGATTTTTGTTTTACAGCAAGCTCTTTAAAGCCTATAAAAGCTTTGCGCAAAGCATCTTGATAGGCCTTTTTATACTCTTTTTGTTTGCTAGCACCCGTTTCTCCCCGAAATACTTCATTGCCCTTACAGTCTTTTAAAATTACCATGATTTTTGTTCTTATGAATCCAGAAACAGATACTACATCTGCCCACAATCCATCACAATTATCTACCCTTGGTAGCTCACTAAAATAATAGGTGTTAAATCCATTTTTGGCAAAATAATATTTAGTCATATCATTTAATTGATATTGATTGGCTTTAGACAAAAATTCAAATTTATCTGGAACCACTACAAAACTATAATCACTCAAGCTCTTTTGAGCCATAGAGAAATGAAAGCAGGTTATTGAAATGGCTAAGGTTAAAAAAAAATGTTTCATTGTTAATTTAATATATAGTTTAATCCCACTTGTAAAGATACACTATTTGCCTTGGCAAGATTAGACATCTGCAGTAGGTTGTCTGCTGCTAGAAACAAATTTACACCTTGTATATTTAAAAACATACCAGCGCCAATATTTTTGGCAGAATACCTATCTATGGTGTAGGTTGTTTTAATAGAGAGGGCATTGCCCAACCTCCTGTTATAATACAGTGTTCCTGCTAGTTGGAGGCCACCAGGTCTAAATATGCTAAAGTACTGAACCCCTGCCTGAGAAACTCGTTTTTGTTTGGTGCCCTTATTTTTACAATTACATCCACCATTGTCACCAACAAATCTCCCAAAATCATAATGCAGTCCAGCATTTATTTTAGTAGGACGAAGTTGTGTGTATCCTGTATTGAGTGTGTCTATAGGTATCTCACGCACGATATCATCCTCAAGATTATCATAATAGGGTATGGTAGATTGGTCATTCTCTAATTCAGGAAAAATAAGCTCAATGCCATCTAGAGTATAGTCTCCTTTAGCCTTGTAGCTTTCTGTATCTTTAGTATGAAAAATAGCACCCAGATCAAGCACAGAGGCAGTCAAAGAAAGTTGTTTGTCAAACTCATAAGTAATACCAGCATCTATACCTATTCCAAGATTACCCCCTAGTAAAGCTCGACCAAGAAGTTTTTTACTTACTTGAGGTTGCTCTAATCCATCGAGTGAAATAAATCCAGAGGTATTCACCTCCATATCCAAATCTGTAACCGTATGCTCATAAATATTGTTACTACCCACTCTTTCTGTTGTCTTAAAAGCACCTTTATTTCTGGTGCTACTCACGCTAATCATACTAGAATATAGCTTTAAACGCACACCTGCAGTTAATTTTTTTGAAACTTGTTTATTTACCCCAAAATGATAGACAGTCAATACATCTGCACGAGCACTTACATGGCTAAAATCAAAGGCTTTTCCAATATAATTTCTATTTCCCTCCCAAGCCAAAATAGCGATGTCTTTTGGAAAGTAGGCAATCACATCAAGTTCTTGATAGATTCCACCAGAGAAATACATAGGCTCAAAACCCTTGGATAACCAGCCAAAATTTAACACATCGAGTTGCTGATTTATTGTAAAAAAATCTCGAGAACTTAACCTAGAGATTGTATTGGTAATTTTAGTGTTGATGTCTATACCATCATCAGCAAATACATCAAAAACAGACACGCCAGAGGAGCCTACATTAATATGAAACCCAGATGCTAAAGGAATACCCGCATGAAATTGACTGGTAACTAGACTTCCTGGGTTAAGCAGGAGTGTTTGTGGGGTAACCTCCCAATTATATAGAACTTGTTTGTTCTGACATACTACTGAAGACACACCAAGGAATAAAAAAATAAAAAGAAATTTTTTCATCGTTGTGTGTTATTGTTCTATTTGCAAATAATAGGTGGTTTTGGACTGTAAATTTAGGACACCTGTTAAATCTTGCGATGAAGAAGGTATGGTTACTGTAACCAAAACCTTTTTTGCCTTTGTGAGTTCTTTAATTTGAAGCTCATCTAAAGATTGTATAAAATAACTCACCACTGGCTGGTCTGCGGTTGCAGAGGCCACAGTAGTTTGCATTAAATACTTAGAAACATTGTCTTGGTTTAAAAAATCAAAAGAAACGTTAAAACTCCTTGGAATGCTATTTGTAAACTCAAAAAAGAAGTCTGCGCCTTTTAATATATTGGCAATGTCATTTCCACCCAGAAAATCTAAATCTGTGGTATCCTGGACAACCAAAATTTCTGTGTTGTTCGTGTAGTCATAGAATTTGGAAGCCTCTAAATTGAAATAAATTAAATCAAGCTCAATTTCTGGTGTTACCAATACATCATTGGCTTGATCAAAATCTGTATCATCAAAACAACAAACGCACAGTAGCAGACTTACGAATATGAAAAATAGTTTGGTGATTTTAACATCCATAATAGTTAGGGTATATGAAACAAACGCTTTTCTTGCTTAAATAGTCTTCAAGGAGACATGTTTAAAATTACTAAGAAATGAAAAACGCAACTGCAGCTATGGTTATATAAGAACCTATGTCACAATAAATCCTTTATCTCCAACAAGTAATCTACAACTTTATAGCCATCTTTTGGGGTTTCTTTTCTATAATTAAAAAAAATGGTATCCATCCCAACTCCTTCTGCTCCAAGGATATCAGCATCAAAGGTGTCACCAATCATAATACTATTTTGAGCAGAAACACCTGCTTTTGAAAGAGCCGTATCAAACACTAAAGGATTTGGTTTTTTGACACCAACTTCCTCAGAGCTTGTTACTGTAGCAAAAAAGGGTGCAAGCTTACTTTTTTTTAGTTTAACATACTGTACCTTAGAAAAACCATTAGTTATAATGTGTAAGGTATATTTTTGTTGTAGATACCTAAGTAATTCAAAAGTACCATCAAATAAATAATTATTATTTGGAAGCGCCTGAATATAGGCGTCACTCATACCATCAATTGTTTTCATATCATAGACAACACCCAGTTCACTAAAACTATCGATGAGTCTACCTCTGCGCAGTTGGGTTTTGGTAACACGCTCCTCTCTAAACTCTCGCCAGTAATTAAAATTAATAGGCTCGTATACTTTTAAAAATGAGTCCAAAGAAACAGAGACAGAAAATCTCTTAAACACGAATTGATGTGCTAAGGCAGAATTTTTATCAAAGTCCCAAAGGGTGTGATCTAAATCGAAAAAAACATCTGTTATTTTTTGTGGTTTCATGAGATTAATGTTTCAGAAAAAAGAGAACGCCAAAGCTTGTTATTAGGGTCTGCAGAGAAATCTTTGTTTGAAAACAATACAGAGAAAGTACCATTAACATGCTGTACTTTGCCAAACATCTGAGTGATTTTGAGTGCCGTATCCTTAGGGCTTAATTTTAAGAAGCCTTGAGTAGTACAGGCAATGGGCTGAATTTCTAGCGGAGTTATAATTTCAAAATCTAAATCGTAAAACAAAAAAGCAGTGCAGGTTCCTGCTCTAAAACCAGGCTGATTCTCATACACCATTGTGTAATCTTTCTTTATTTCAAGAGCAAGCAAATTTCTATAAATCTCTGGAAGACTTAAAAGTAAATTGCTATTTTGACTGCTTTGAACCGTTCTATTAATAATCTGCTCCAGGGTTGTTTTTTCAGATTTTAAAAAATCAGGATTTGTTAATGCCCTGAGGGAAACTAAAAGCCCTACTTCTTTATAATCTGCAACGTATTTGATAAGCATTTTAAATTTCTGTTTCTGAGTATGTATGGTCTCGTGAAATGCAACGGCTTCTCCCAACAAAAAAAATACCGTAAGTTTCATACTGCTTTTTTTAGTAACATCTAGTATCCACTTATAGGTGTTGTAAGGGTCTTTTTGTAAGCCTACAACAACCCTAAAGCGCAAAATAAACTGTTTTAGTTTCAGCCTAAAAAGGTCTGAAACAAAACCAATTAAAGACCTAAAAATTCCTTTATTTAAAAAAGCATAGGCAACTTGTGCGTTAATTAAACTATGCACGGTTGTCTGCTTTTTTGGAAACAATATGTTTGGAAATTTTTGTTCTAGCAAAGACTTTAAAGTATAAGCCCAAATGTCTATTACCGGGCTTTCTAAAAAGTCGTATTTAAAACCCAAACTCTCTTGTGCAGAAAACCTTCCTAAATGATCCTTCACATGTGGTAGATATTCTTCATACCTGCTTAATAAGTAAAAAGCAGCCGCAAATATATCAAAGGGTATAGCGCTTTTATCACTAACAGCAAAGAAACACTTGGTTGCTTCCCACTCTCGAACATTAATCTCAACACTCTCTATTCCTTGCTGGGTAAGAAGGCCATGGCTTTGAAAAAAAAGTTCGTTACCTAAGGGTTGTTTTCCGTAGGAGGCTTTTGGACCTTTATGCGCTAAAAAAGCATCAATCTCTGTTGTAAAATCAATTTTAATACCCAAAATACGAGTACATATATGCTTAAAAACATATGAGATTCTTGGAGTAATTTGTTTGGTAAAAATAAGCAGCATAAGGAAATATAACCTAAAAATACGGTAATATCAATACCGCAGATAATTCAAATATAGGGTTATTTGGTTTGTTATTTTTTGATTTTAAAATAAAAGGTACTCCCTTTTCCAAATTCAGATTCTACCCATATAAAACCCTCATGAAGTTTTACAATCTTTTCTGCATGAGCAAGACCAACACCACTTCCCTCCTGTTTTTGCTTGGTAGGCACACGAGAAAAAATTGTAAAAAGATCTTCCATATCCTGCTCCTTTATTCCAATCCCGTTATCAGCAACAGAAAAAACCCAAAAATCATCTTCTTGTTTTGCTGCAATATTGATAATTGGAGCCACTTGTTTTTTGGCATATTTAAGAGCATTGCTCAATAAGTTTTGAAATAATAATCGCAACTCTACCTTATACCCCTTAATTTTGGGTAATTCCCCGCAGATAATAGTTGCATTGGTTTCTTTAATACGTTTTTTAAGATCATACTTAGCTACCCCAAGCTGCTCTTGCATATCTACCTTTGTTAATTTCAAATCTCTACCAATACGGCTATGTTCTAACAAACCTTTTATTTGCTCGGCCATTCTGCCCGAGGCTTCATGAATATATCCAATATACTCTTTCCCCTTTTCAGAGAGATCGTCTGTAAATTTTTGCATTAAAAAATCGCTACTAAACCTTATGGTAGCAAGAGGTTCCTGTAAATCATGTGAACAAATAGAAACAAACTGTTCTAGATCTTTATTAACTCTCTCTAAATCTTCCTTTTGATTTTTGGCCTGGCGTTGTGCTTTTTTAACTTCTGAAATATCTACCAGTGTGAATATGGATTTAACAACAATACCAGCCTTGTTATAAATTGCTCTTGAATTTAAAATTGATTGTATTGACTTTCCTTTCTTGGTTTTCAGGGTCACTTCTTCACTATCGATTGGACCTTGACTTAAAAATGCATCCATTAGGGAAACAATTTTAATGCTTGATTTTTCAGTAACTATTTTTGAAATATGGGTGCCAAGAATTGATTTTTTATTTTTGTAACCCAGAGTAGATACCAGCATACTATTACAATTAACTATATAACCTGTTAATGGGTTTATTGTAGCATGCATAACTGGATTGTTATCATATAAATAACCAAAATTAGTCTCACTAACTCTCAGTTTTTCTTGCAATATATCAATCTGCTGTTCAAGTTTGGCAATTTGAGATGCTTGATTATCTAGTGATTTTTTACTCAATTTTTTTATGGTTAATGTGATACACTTTTATACAAATACTCCTTTGGTAATTATTTTAATACTTCTTCAACTTTTTCAAAATCTAACCCACCATAATTGCCACTACTCATTAAAAGCAAAGAGGCATTGGTAAAGTCTTGATCCAACAAATAGTCTTGAAAGGCATCTGGTTGTGTAAAGACCAATAAATCTTCTCTTTCAAAAGCCTCTATAATTTGAGCGCTAGAGACAGCGTCCAACTTTTTTATTTTTACGGCCTTTGGAGAGTAAAAAACGATTGCTTTGTCTACACTATCAAGGGTGCCTTTGTATTGAGAAAGAAATTCTGGATTTAAGCTACTATAAGTATGAAGCTCTAAACATGCCAATAGACTACGCTCAGGATATTGAGTTTTTAGGGCCTGGGTGGTTGCCATTACTTTACTTGGAGAATGGGCAAAATCTTTGTAAGCAATACTTGACTTCCCCTCTGCAATTTTCTCAAGGCGCTTGCTTGCTCCTGTAAATGTGGCAATTGCCTCATAAAAATCTTCTTGTTGTACACCCATAAGTTGGCAAATCCAACGCGCGCCCTCTAGATTATTTAAATTATGTCTTCCAAATATTTCGATAGGCATGGGGCCATCTTGAGTTTCAAGGAGTGTATCTCCATTCTCAACAGTATATTCAGGGGTTTGGTATGGATATTTTTTTATTTGGTTTTGGGTGGCCTCCACAACTTGTTTTACCTGAGTATCTTCTTGGTTGTACACTATGGCGCCACCATGGGTAATCTGAGAAAGAAAAACACGAAATTGCTCCACATAATTGTCAAAGGTTGGAAATACATTGATGTGATCCCAGGCAATACCGCTCAACAAAGCAATATTAGGTTTGTATAAATGAAACTTGGGGCGTCTATCTATGGCAGAGGATAAATACTCATCACCCTCCAATACAATGAAATCATTGTCTTTTGTAAGGTGGACCATCGTATCAAACCCCTCCAACTGGGCTCCTACCATATAATCTACCTGTTTATCATGATAATGCATCACATGTAAAATCATGGAAGTAATTGTTGTTTTACCATGAGAACCTCCAATAACCACACGGGTTTTATTTTTAGAGTGTTCGTATAAAAATTCTGGATAGCTGTAAATGGTTAGGCCAAGCTCTATAGCGCGAAGTAATTCGATATTATCTGACTTGGCATGCATCCCCAGAATAACAGCATCAATATCTGTAGAGATATTATCTTCAAACCAACCATATTGTTCTGGTAATAAACCATGAGCTGCCAATCTTGATTTAGAAGGATCAAAAATCTCGTCATCACTTCCTGATATATCTTCCCCTTTATGATGCAATGCTATGGCTAAATTGTGCATAGCACTCCCGCCAATGGCTATGAAATGAATTCTCATCTACATTAAAATTTATATCCGTATTTATACAGAAATGTTCTCACTCCTTTCAAAAATAGAAAGATAAGTCATAACATCAATTCAGAAATTGATATTATTTTAAAGCTGCTGGATTAATCGCTTTTCTTTTAAAGCTTGTTCAAACTCAGGAGCTATAGCTAATGCTTTCTCAATCCAAAAAAGCGCCTTTGTTTTATCTCCCGTGTTTTTATACACTTGGGCTAGCCTTAGATAAGGCCATTGCTGAGATATATCATTATCTGTAGAATAGTTCTCTAGATATATTTTTAAATACTCAATGGCCAACTGTGGATCTAAATTATAACCTACAGCAAGATCGCCAATGAGGTAATTCAACTCGTTAAGAGGGCCCTCAAGAGCAAGGTTTTGCTTTAACACAGCAATAGCTTTGTCTAGTTGGTTGGTAGTTTTGTAAAAACCAACAAGTTTGGTAAAACCATCTAAAGAAGCTTCTTGCGTTATTGCTTTAAGAAAAAACTGCTCTGCTGCTTTAGTATCACCACCATAGTTGGCTATATATCCTTTGGCTAAATAACCTTTTTCTGCAGATAGCTCAGAAAGCTCATTTGCATAAAAAAGAGCTATTTTTTCACTACCACCAATAATTGCAGGTAGTTGCATGTACAACTCTACTAAGGCCTCCCTAACTTTGATGTGCGCAGGATCTATTGTAGCTGCTTTTTTAAAATGCATTTTAACATCACTGATGTAAAATGCTGCGCTCAATTTATTAACTGATAAAGCCTTCATGCCTAATACACCGCCATATTTATAATGGTAATTGGCTTTTGTTGGATACCTCTCTACAAGGGCTTTATAGTAAGTCATTGCAGTATCCCAATCTTTAGCCTCCCCTGCTATATCACCTAAATATTCAATAGTGGCAGGGTCTTCAGGGTGCTGGCTCAGGTACTGCTTAAACGCAGTTGTAGCTTTGGTAATGTTTCCTTGGGCATAATAGGTTTGTGCAAGCTCAAAATTTGTTTGACTTAGCAGAAAAAAAGGAAATAATATCAGTATAAATAGCCCTCTCATTAGATTATGTAGTAAATAGACATAAAGTAAACTTTATTTTGGTCTGTTTCATGCTCTGGGTACCTCCTACCCATTACAAATTAGTGTACACTCGTTTGGTTGAGCATGGTCCAGAGCGTGTCTTTTAATTCCATCAAACCTTGCTGAGCTATTGAACTAAAAAATACATAAGGAATACCCTCAAAATCTATATCTAAGGCCTGCTTCATTTCTCTCTTTAACTCATCATCTAACATATCACACTTTGAGATGGCAACCAGCTTATCTTTGTCTAAAAGTTCTGGATTATATCGCTTTAATTCATCCAGAAGAACATCATATTGTTTTTTTATATCATCTGCATCTGCAGGAATTAAAAAAAGTAAGGTAGAATTTCGTTCTATATGACGTAGGAAATAATGTCCAAGTCCCTTTCCCTCTGCAGCTCCTTCTATAATTCCAGGAATATCTGCCATCACAAAAGTTCTATGATCACGGTAGGCCACAATACCTAAATTAGGCTTTAGAGTTGTAAACTCGTAGTTGGCAATTTTTGGTTTTGCTGCAGTAATTACTGAGAGTAATGTAGATTTTCCCGCATTTGGGAATCCCACCAAACCTACATCTGCAAGCACTTTCATTTCTAGGGTAAAGGCACCTTCCTCTCCATCCATTCCTGGTTGAGCGTATCTAGGGGTTTGATTGGTTGAGGACTTAAAATGATTATTCCCGAGTCCTCCCATACCTCCTTTTGCAAGGATAAGTTCTTGGTCGTGTTGTAAAAGCTCTTTTAATCTTTCTCCAGTTTCTGTGTTTATAACTAGGGTACCTAAAGGCACCTCAATATAGATGTCTTCTCCATCTGCCCCTGTGCTTGTTTGTTTACTTCCAGCACCTCCATGCCCAGCTTTGAAATGACGCTTAAATTTTAGATGATGCAAGGTCCAAAGGTTGCTATTGGCCTTTAAAATGATATGACCTCCACGACCTCCATCTCCACCATCGGGGCCTCCCTTTGGGATATATTTTTCTCGTCGTAAATGCGCACTCCCCTGCCCTCCTTTACCAGAGGTTACATGAATTTTTACGTAGTCTACAAAATTTCCTTCAGTCATACCCTTGTATTAGTGGGGTAAAATTATATTACTTGCCCCGCTTATAATCTATCAAATACTTCGCTTAAACGGTTTGTTATGTCTTGGATATTTCCAACACCATTGACACCAAAATATTTGTTCTGAACTTTGTAAAAGTCTTTTAAAATATCTGTTTTTCTATAATACTCTGCAACACGCTCTTTGATGATAGCCTGGTCAGCATCATCAGCGCGGCCACTAGTTTTACCTCTCTCAAGTAGTCTGGCCACCAAAACTTTATCATCTACCTCAAGGGCTACCATTGCGTTTATTTGGCTAGACTTTTCTTCCATTAATATGGAAAGTGCCTCGGCCTGAGCCTCAGTTCTTGGAAACCCATCAAAAATAAAGCCATTGACATTAGGATTTTTATCTACCTCTGCATTTAACATCTTGATAGTCACATCATCTGGTACAAGATGGCCTTTGTCCATGTAGGATTTTGCTAGTGTGCCTAATGGTGTTTGATTTTTTATATTATACCTAAATACATCACCTGTAGAAATGTGCACCAATTGATATTTTTCTTTTAATACTTCTGCTTGCGTTCCTTTTCCGGCACCAGGAGGGCCAAATAGCACGATATTTGTCATTTGCTTTGTTTTGTGAATCTTAAGGTGTTTAAACCTCAGTATTTAATAAAAAGTTGTGTAATAATTAATAGCGGCAAAGATAGCTATTTGAAAGAACAATGTATCTTTGTATTATGGCAAATTATTTTTCTTCAAATTTCACACTCGGAATTTTAGGCGGCGGGCAACTAGGCAAAATGATGCTTTACCAAACGCGCAAATTTGACATTACCACACATGTGCTAGATCCTAGTTTTGATGCGCCATGCCGAATCTCTTGTGACCACTTCACCCAAGGAGATTTAATGAACTATGATGCAGTATTTAACTTCGGAAAAAAAGTTGATATTCTCACCCTTGAGATTGAAGGGGTAAACCTAGAGGCCATAGAAGCTCTAGAGAAGATGGGTAAAATAGTATATCCTAGCGCAAACACACTGCGTAACATTCAAAACAAAGGGGTGCAAAAAAAGTTTTACCAAACCCATCACATACCCACCGCTGCATTTTCTGTTTTTGACAGTATTAGCCTGGTAAAAAAGGCTCTAGCAAATGATGAATTAAAGCTTCCCTTTGTCTGGAAGAGTTGCACGGGAGGATATGATGGTAAGGGTGTTCAAGTCATTAAAACTTCACAAACATTAGAGCAACTTCCAGATTGCCCATGTGTTATTGAAGATTTAGTTAATTTTAAAAATGAACTTGCAGTTATTGTCGCTAGAAATCCAAGCCAGCAGGTAAAAACATATCCTGTTGTAGAAATGGAGTTTCATCCTCAAGCAAACCAAGTAGAATATGTTATATGCCCTGCCCGTATTGACAAACAAGTTGCTGAAAAAGCTAGAAATATTGCCATACAGGTATCCAAAGCCTTCGAGCATGTGGGGCTATTAGCGGTAGAAATGTTTCAAACAATTGATGATCAAATTATAGTAAATGAAGTAGCTCCAAGGCCCCATAATTCTGGGCATTACAGTATTGAAGCTAGTTACACTAACCAATTTGAACAACATATAAGAGCAGTGCTGGATCTACCTCTTGGTAATACAGCTAGTAAAGTAGGTGGTATAATGGTAAATTTGGTTGGTGAACAAAACCACACCGGAGATGTAGCATACCAAAATATTAAGGAAATTATGGCCATGGATGGTGTCACACCTCATATCTATGGAAAAAAACAAACACGCCCTTTCAGAAAAATGGGACACGTAACCATTGTAAATGAAAATATTGATACCGCAAGAGAAATAGCACAACAAGTAAAACAACGTATTAAAGTAATAAGCAAATAATTATGAAAGTAGCAATAGTAATGGGGTCCAAAAGTGATATGCCTGTAATGCAAGATGCCATAGATATCCTAAAAGGATTTGATATAGAAATTGAAGTAGATATTGTCTCTGCGCATCGCACACCAGAAAAACTATTTGACTTCAGTAAAAATGCTCATACAAGAGGGATTAAAGTAATTATTGCTGGAGCAGGTGGCGCAGCCCATCTTCCGGGCATGGTGGCTTCTTTATCACCACTGCCTGTCATTGGGGTACCTGTTAAGTCAAGTAATAGCATAGACGGCTGGGACTCGGTATTATCTATCCTACAAATGCCAGGGGGAGTACCCGTAGCAACTGTTGCATTAAATGGAGCAAAAAATGCAGGTATTCTAGCTGCGCAAATGATTAGCACTGCAGACACTTGTGTGCTAGATAAAGTAATAGCATATAAAGAGGGATTGAAAACAAAGGTTGAACAAAGTGCAAAAAACCTTTAGGTTTCAATTATTTGTAATCTTTTTTCAAACACCAAGACCCTAAAGCCTATTTTATGGATAATCCTTTGTTACAACCCTTTGATCTAGCCCCTTTCTCTAAAATTAAAAATGAGCATTATCTGCCGGGTATCAAAGCCCTAATTGATATCACAAAACAAGAGGTAGCCCTTATTACCAAAAACCAAGAGCCACCTTCCTTTAAAAATACAGTAGAAGCTCTTGAGAATACAGGAAAGGCTTTAGATAGAGCCACCAGTATTTTTTTTAATTTAAATAGTGCAGAAACAAATAATCAAATTCAACAAATAGCGCAAGAAGTTTCTCCTTTATTGTCAAATTTCTCTAATGATCTGCTACTCAATCAAGACCTTTTTAAAAGGGTCAAAGCAGTCTACGATCACAAGCAAACACTTACTTTAAACAACGAGCAGCAGATGTTGTTAGAGAAACAATACAAAGGATTTGCAAGAAATGGAGCCAATTTATCTGAACAGAAAAAAAAACAACTTCGAGATATAGATACACAGTTATCTAAACTGGGATTACGCTTTGGTGAAAATGTGCTAGCCCAAACTAACAACTTTGAGCTGCTTCTAGATAATGAGCAAGATCTCAAGGGTTTGCCTGATGGTGCGAAAGAAGCTGCTAAACAAGCAGCTGCTGAAAAAGGAAAAAAAGGATGGATGATTACCCTAGACTATCCAAGTTATATGCCCTTTATGAAATATGCCCAAAACAGGGCCTTACGTAAAAAACTAGCCTTAGCCTATGGGGCAAGAGCCTTCCAAGACGATGAGCAAAACAACCAACAACTGGTTTTAGATATTGTACAACTAAGGTATCAAAGAGCCCAACTTCTGGGATATGAGAGCCATGCACATTTCGTTTTAGAAGAACGTATGGCAAAATCACCCGAGAAGGTGCAAACTTTTTTGAACCAATTATTAATAAAAGCCAAACCAGCCGCACAAAAAGAATTTGATGAGCTAGAAGCATTTGCAAAACAACTTGATAACATAGACCAACTACAAAAATGGGATGGCGCTTATTATGCTGAAAAATTAAAACAACAAAAATTCAGTTTAGATGATGAGCAACTAAAACCTTACTTTAAATTAGAAAACGTAATACAGGGTGTATTTAAAGTAGCTAATAAATTGTTTGATCTTGAGTTTAAAGAAGACCCAAGTATTGACACCTATCATCAAGATGTAAAAACTTACCGAGTATTAGATAATAATGGGGACCTTGTAGCAATTTTTTATGCAGATTTTCATCCACGACCAGGAAAACGAGGTGGTGCTTGGATGACAAGCTACAAGCCACAAGAAAAAATAGATACACCCGATGGAAAAGGTCTTATAAATCATAGACCTCATATTTCTAACGTTTGTAATTTCACAAAACCCACGGCTACAAAACCATCCCTATTAACTTTTAATGAAGTAACCACACTTTTTCATGAATTTGGTCACGGACTTCATGGAATGCTTGCAAACACAAGGTATAAAGGTTTAAGTGGAACAAATGTTTCTTGGGATTTTGTAGAACTTCCAAGTCAAATATTAGAAAATTGGTGTTACGAAAAACAAACCTTAGAATTGTTTGCCACACACTACAAAACTGGTGAGGTAATCCCTATGCAGCTCATTGAAAAAATTAAGGCCTCTGCTACGTTTCATCAGGGTATGCAAACCCTCAGACAACTTAGTTTTGGGATGCTTGATATGGCTTGGCATAGTGGTGATCCGTCAAAGATAAGCTCAGTAAAAGACTTTGAAAACAAAGCCTTTGCAGACACATCGCTATATCCACAAACCTCAAAGACTTGTATGAGTACTGCATTTAGTCATATATTTCAAGGAGGGTATAGTGCTGGTTATTATAGTTATAAATGGGCAGAGGTACTTGATGCAGACGCATTTTCTTATTTTAAAAAGGAGGGTGTATTTAATAAAAAGGTAGCACTCAAATTTAAAAATAATGTCTTATCAAAAGGAGGAACTCAAGACCCCATGGAGTTGTATATTAAATTTAGAGGGCAACAACCAAACCCTGATGCTTTGCTAGAGAGAGCTGGTCTGATGTAATAAAAATTAAATATGAAACCCATTTACATTACCTTATTTATATTGCTGCTTTTTTCTTGCAAAAAAAACCCAACAAGACAAGAAGTAGATAACCCGTCAAGCGTTTTAATTTATAGTAAATTACAGGGCACTTGGATCAATACACTTGATCCCTATAGCACCCTAACTTTTGAAGACAAAAACGTTATCAATAGGTATGACGGTATTGCAGTTAAAAAAAACATTGGGTACACAATAGAGGATTCTTGTGCAGGAACTAATTTAAAAAATACGCCAATAGAAAAAAACAAATACATCCAAACAAACTCAACCCCCCGGGAGTGTTATTACATCATAAAACTGGACACAGAAAATTTAATCATAGGGCTATGGGGAACACAGCAGCCATTAAGATTTAAAAAGAAGACAGAAAATAACCAAGAGTCTTAATTTGATATGAAATAAATTACCCATAGCATCACTGCCCAAAGAGAGGCAATACCCTCTACCCAAAAAGAAGCAAAATATTTCGACTGATCTACTCTAGCGTGGTGCAAACAATAAGCTACGAGCGTGCAAACAATAATTAATGGTACTGTTTTATAAAGCTCAAAGGGTTGTTTTAATCCTTCAATGAGTAGCGTGAGAAAGAGTAATACTGCGCCAATAATCTTTGTTTTTTGAACCCCTAGTAATTGAGGAAAAGTTACCAAAACGCGCTTATCTTCTGGTAGGTCTCTAATCTCGAAAGGAATAATTAAAGCAAGTACAATAAAAAATCTTTGGGTAAAACAAAGCCATATATCTGGGCCAACTCCCTTGGCATAATACACTGGTACCAAAACAGTAAGGCTAGACCAAACTAAGGCTACTATAAACACCTTAACGCCAGCTAGCTTGCGGAGGTTTTGGTCCTTTACAGAGGGCACCACGTACAATATCACAAAAAAACCAAGCACACCCAAAAGAATTAAAACCATGATATCTAGTTGGGTTAAAAAGTATACCAGTAAACAAAATACCGCCAAAGAGAATAGTTGTAAATTTTGCAAACTTCTAATAAGACTTTTGTGCTGTAAACCAGCTAATTCAGCATATTTAATAAAATTATATCCCGTAATTGTGCCTAAAAAAACAACCCAATACAAATCGTTTGGAAGTGTAATATCATATTCAACACCTGTCACAAACACAAGCCCCATGACACCCAAAGCAACATGAATACTGCTTTTTATGTAGAAAGAAAAAAAAGAGTGTATTAATTTCACAATATAAAATTACGTATTCCTTGTTTTGAAACTCTAAAACATCCATACTTTTTAAAAAAGATTGTTAGTAACCTGGGTTTTTTAGTTGAAAAGTAAACGTTTGCAAAATGTTAAACATTTCATTTTTATTTTTTTTATGTTGTACTTTTACAACTTTATTTTAGGCTTAGAATTATATCATCCATTTGTTCAATTAACACTATTTCCTTTTCCAAGGAACATGCTATGAATACAGACTCTTTTGCCCTCAGACACATAGGACCTCGTAAAGAAGAACTTCAAAAAATGCTAAACGTTGTTGGCGCAAAAACAATGGAGGAACTCATTGATCAAACCATCCCTGATGATATAAGGCTTGAAAAAAAAATAACCCTTGATAAAGCAATGAGTGAGCAAGAATTTCTTGAGCACATTGGAGGACTTGCTTCTAAAAACCAAATCTTTAAAACCTACATTGGTCTTGGATATCATCAAGCCATCACACCACCTGTGATCCAAAGAAACATATTAGAAAACCCAGGTTGGTACACTGCTTACACCCCTTATCAGGCAGAAATTGCACAAGGACGCCTTGAGGCATTGCTGAATTTCCAGACAATGATCACAGATCTCACTGGCATGGAGCTTGCCAATGCCTCACTACTAGACGAAAGTACAGCCGCTGCTGAAGCAATGGCACTGCTCTTTGCGGTAAGAGAGAGGCAACAAAAGAAAGACGGAGTCAATAAATTTTTTGTGTCTGAGGATATATTACCTCAAACCCTTTCTTTGCTTCAAACAAGAGCTACGCCAATTGGTATAGAATTGGTTGTTGGAGATCACAAAGATTTTGATTTTAGTAAAGACTATTTTGCTGCCATATTACAATACCCCGGAAAAAGCGGAAAAGTTTATGATTTTAAATCTTTTGTAGCAAATGCTAATGAAAACCAAATCAAAGTAGCAATTGCTGCAGATATATTGAGTTTGGTAAAATTAGAAGCACCAGGTTCCTTTGGAGTTGATGTTGTAGTAGGTACCACACAAAGATTTGGTATTCCCCTTGGCTATGGTGGACCACATGCAGCTTATTTTGCGACAAAAGAAGCTTACAAACGAAATATCCCAGGACGTATCATTGGAGTTACCAGAGATGCAAAAGGAAACCGGGCCCTTCGTATGGCACTCCAGACAAGAGAGCAACACATAAAAAGAGACAAAGCCACAAGTAATATTTGTACCGCACAAGTTCTACTTGCAGTAATGGCTGGCATGTATGGAGTATATCACGGCCCTAAAGGTCTCACATATATTGCAGATAAAGTTCATAATCATGCAGCCACACTTGCTGTTGCCCTAGAAGGTTTAGGTTTTACACAAACAAATGAAACCTTTTTTGATACCATAGCAATAAAAACAGATGCTAGTAAAATAAAATTCTTAAGTGAGGCAAAACAAATGAATTTCTATTACCCAGACCCAGAAACTGTTTCTATCTCGGTAAATGAAACTACAACTCTAAAAGATCTCAACAAAATCATTGCTCTTTTTGCAGAAGCAAACCACAAAGAAGCATTTAAAATTTCAGAAATATGTGTTGGAACCTCCATTCCAAAGAGTATTGCTAGACAAACCCCATTTTTAGAAAATAGCGTTTTTAATTCCTACCACAGTGAGACAGAACTCATGCGATATATCAAGAATCTAGAACGCAAAGACCTAGCACTAAATCACTCCATGATTGCCCTTGGAAGTTGCACCATGAAATTAAATGCTGCCTCTCAGATGCTTCCTTTGAGCAATCCTATGTGGGGGAACATGCACCCTTTTGTGCCTATAGAACAGGCTGGTGGCTATCAAATAATGCTGAAAAAACTTGAAGAGCAACTTACAGAAATTACAGGTTTTGCTGGAACATCATTACAGCCAAACTCTGGAGCTCAGGGAGAATATGCAGGGCTTATGGTTATAAGAGCATATCATGAATCCAGAAATGATCACCACAGAAACATATGTCTTATTCCATCCTCTGCCCATGGCACCAATCCTGCAAGCGCAGTAATGGCAGGAATGAAAGTAGTGGTTACAAAGGCAAATGAAGAAGGAAATATTGATGTAGAAGACTTGCGTGCTAAGGCAGAAGAACATAAAGACAACCTTGCTGCACTTATGATTACCTATCCCTCAACTCACGGTGTATATGAAAGTGCAATCAAAGAAATAACAGGTTTAATTCATGACAATGGAGGCCAAGTATATATGGATGGTGCAAATATGAACGCACAAGTTGCACTAACAAACCCAGGTGCAATTGGAGCAGATGTATGTCATTTAAACTTGCACAAAACATTTGCCATACCCCACGGTGGTGGTGGTCCTGGGGTTGGTCCAATATGTGTTGCAAAACAATTGGCCCCGTTTTTACCAAGTAATCCTTTGATTGAAACCGGTGGTGAACATGCTATTACAGCAATTTCAGGTGCCCCTTGGGGAAGTGCATTGGCCTGCTTGATTAGTTATGCTTATATATGTATGTTGGGAGAAAATGGACTCAAAAAATCTACCCAGTATGCCATCTTGAATGCAAATTATATCAAAGAGCGGTTAGACGGTCATTTTGCTGTATTGTATGTAGGAGAAAAAGGGCGAGCAGCGCATGAGATGATTATTGATTGTCGTCCATTTAAAGACCACGGTATAGAGGTGGTAGATATTGCTAAACGACTAATGGATTATGGGTTTCATGCTCCAACTGTATCCTTTCCTGTTGGAGGAACCATGATGATTGAACCCACAGAGAGTGAAAGTCTGCAAGAGTTAGATCGTTTTTGTGATGCAATGATATCTATTAGTGATGAGATAAAAACAACAAACAAAGAAGAAGCAAATAATGTGCTCAAAAATGCTCCTCACACACAGGCATTGCTCACAGCAGACACATGGGATTTACCATATACAAGACAACAGGCCGCATTTCCTCTAGCATTTGTTAGTGATAATAAATTCTGGCCAAGTGTGGCGCGAGTAGATGATGCATATGGATATAGAAATCTAATTTGTACCTGCGCACCAATAGAGCAATACATGGAAGATTAAATTATATGGTTTAAATTAAAAAATCCTCATTTTATTGAATTAAAATTGGGGATTTTTT
>CATEMS010000077.1 GCA_949507465.1 Flavobacteriaceae bacterium | reverse complement strand
CATCTGGCATTACATCATCATCATGAGACATTAACTGTATCATTACCTGTGTTTCTGCACTGTAGTTTTTTGGAAATAATGGACGCAACACACGGTCAACAAGACGCATGGTTAACACCTCTCCATCACTAGGGCGTGCTTCTCTTTTGAAGAATCCTCCAGGGTATCGTCCTGCAGCTGCAAACTTCTCTCTGTAATCAACAGTTAGGGGTAAAAAGGGTAGATCTTTTTGTTCGTAATTTGAAACTACTGTACAAAGTATCATACATTTTCCAGACTGTACCACGACAGAACCGTGTGCCTGTTTTGCTAATTTTCCGGTTTCGATAGTAATTTCTCTACCATCACCAAGGTCAATGACCTCTTTAAATACTTTAGGTATCATATTTTTCATTTTTAATGCGCAGTGCGCATCGTTAATTTGGTCAAGGTTTGATTTTCAAACCAAGTGTTGTTGTGTTGTGTGGTTTGACCAATGAAAAACTAAAGGGAAGCCTTTTCAGTACTTAAATATAAAAAGTAAGGGGCTCAAAAAGCCCCTTGTATGGATTATTTACGTAATCCTAATTCTTTAACAATTGCTCTATAACGTAAAATATCTTTTTTCATTAGATAGTCTAACAAAGAACGACGTTTACCTACCAATTTAACCAAAGAACGCTCTGTGTTGAAATCTTTGTGATTTGCTTTCAAATGCTCTGTAAGGTGCTCAATTCTGTAAGTGAATAATGCAATTTGACCTTCCGTGTTACCGGTGTCTGTTGCAGATTTTCCGTGTTTGGCGAAAATCTCTTGTTTTTCTTTTGGGTCTAAATACATGCTAATATTATTGTAAATGATTTTTATGTATGAATCATGACTATCATAATCCGGGTGCAAAAATAGTAAAATTCAATGATATGGCATTGTAGTGTAGTATTTTATTTAAAAAGCAATGCACTTTGCATCAGCAATATGTGTGTCAATGCCCAAAAACTATTTTTGAGATTATGCGGTTTCTTTGCGCAGGGGTTTGTTTTGAACCAGATCAAGGTATAGATTAATTTTGCGCTTCATGTCTTTGCGGTGTGAAATAAAATCTAAAAATCCATGCTCTAATACAAACTCTGCACTCTGGAAACCATCTGGTAAATCCTTACCTGTGGTGTCTTTTACAACACGCGGTCCTGCAAAACCAATAAGTGCACCGGGCTCACTGATATTTATATCTCCAAGCATAGCAAACGAGGCTGTGGTCCCTCCCGTGGTTGGGTCTGTACACAGAGATACATAGGGTATTTTTGCATCTGCTAGCTGGGCCAATTTAGCACTTGTTTTTGCTAGTTGCATTAGTGAGAGCGCGGCTTCCATCATCCTAGCACCACCAGATTTGCTGATAAGTAAAAAAGGTGTTTTGGTCTTTAAGGCATGATCTGCAGCTCGTGCTATTTTTTCTCCAACAACACTACCCATAGACCCTCCAATAAAGCTAAAATCCATGCAAGCAATCACAAGGTTTTGCCCCATAGATTTTCCAACGGCTGTTCGAACAGCATCATTTAATCCTGTTTTCTTTTGGGCATCTATTAGCCTATCGCTGTATTTTTTCTTATCCTCAAACTTTAAAGGATCCTTAGAGGTAAGATCTTTGTCTAATTCTTTGAACTTATTATTGTCAAATAAAATTTCAAAATACTCCTTGCTTCCAATACGCACATGGTAGCCATCTTCAGGACTTACGTAGAAGTTTTTTTCTAACTCCTCTGCATCCACTATTTTACCTGTCGGAGATTTATACCACAATCCCTTTGGCACATCTTTTTTATCTTCGGTAGGAGTGTTGATTCCTTTTTTTGTTCTTTTAAACCAAGCCATATTGTTTCTGTTTAAAATCTAATGTTCTACTTATAATGTGTTCACATTGTTGAGGTCTTCAAAAGCCTTTGTAAGACGCTTTATAAATGTTAATTCGGCCCCTCGCATCCACCCTCTTGGGTCGTAGTATTTTTTATTTGGTATATCTGCGCCTTCAGGATTTCCAATCTGAGTTCTAAGATACTCAATATTTTTGGTCATGTAGTCTCTTGGTCCTTCTGTAAATGCAAATTGAAGATCTGTGTCAATATTCATTTTCACAACTCCATACCCAATGGCCTCCCTAATTTCTTCAACACTAGATCCGCTCCCTCCATGAAATACGAAGTCTATAGGATTAGGTCCCGTACCAAATTTTTTCTGGACAAATTCTTGAGAATTTTTCAAGATTTTTGGTGTTAATTTTACATTTCCGGGTTTATACACACCGTGAACATTTCCAAAGGCAGCAGCTATGGTAAATTGGTCACTCACCTTCATTAATTCTTCATAGGCATAAGCTACTTCTTCTGGCTGAGTGTAAAGCTTAGATACATCTACATCACTATTATCAACACCATCTTCTTCCCCTCCTGTAATACCAAGTTCGATCTCTAAGGTCATCCCTATTTTGCACATACGCGCTAGGTATGATTTACAGATTTCAATATTCTCCTCTATGGGCTCCTCACTTAAATCAATCATGTGAGAGCTGTAGAGTGGTTTTCCAGTTTCTTTGTAGTGCTGCTCGCCCGCATCGAGTAAACCATCAATCCAAGGCAATAATTTTTTGGCACAATGATCTGTATGAAGAATAACCGTGGCCCCATACAATTCAGCAAGTTGATGAACATGCTTGGCCCCTGCAATACCTCCTGCAATGGCCGCTTGTTGATTTTCATTAGACAATCCTTTTCCTGCATTAAACAAACATCCTCCATTAGAGAATTGAATATTTACAGGAGCATTTAATTGGGCAGCAGTTTCCATTACAGCATTTACACTACTATTTCCCACAACATTTACTGCAGGCATTGCAAAACCCTTTTCTTTAGCATAGGCATGTATTGCTTGAATTTCTTTTCCTGAGGCTACTCCTGATTTGATTGTATGTGACATATATTATATTAAAAATTTAAAGACAAAAATAGTAAATTTATGTTATAACATAGCGGCAATATTGGAGCTTTTACCGCTCTTTTTAAAGTGCCTATATTGTGGCACTAACTAGCTGATATTATAACCCTTTTGGTACAAATTTCAGGATCTTTAAAAAGGATAGTTGATCCCTATATTAAAAACAGCATTGGCAAAGTTGGCTTGGGTAAACCATCTGTTTTCTATGGAGAGTGCAGGATTGTGTATTTTAAACCCTGTGTCTAATCTGGCTACAAAAAAACCAAAATCATACCGAAGACCAAGGCCACTGGCAAGGGCCAGTTCTTTTAGGTCCTCAAGCCCACTAAATCTTAATGATTCGTCTTTTACATTGTCTAATGCGTTCCAGATATTTCCTCCATCTAAAAATAGCGCCCCTTTAAAGGCTCCTATAACTGGGAATCGATATTCTACATTAAAGGCAAGTTTAAAGTTTGCTTCGTTAAACTCAAATAAACCACCACTTGATCCTGGACCCAAATCATAAGGCCTCCAGCCTCTGTTGTCATTAGCTCCACCAGCAAAATAACTTCTAGTAAAAGGGATGCTTTGGCTATTTCCATAGGGGATGGCAATGCCTCCAAAAGCGCGAAAGGCTACAACATAATCATTAGAAACCTGCCAGTGTTTTATAAACTCCGCTTCTACTTTTGCATATTGAGAAAAAATCACTCCCAATGTTTCGTAGTTTTCAGTATTATTTTTTTCAAGTCCAAGAATGTTTGAAATCCCAGATAGTATCTCTCCTGCAGACTCTAGTTTCCAACGTAGTCTTGAGAAATTTTTATCAAATATATTCTCCCTTGTATCACGTGTCCAGGTATAATTTGTGGCGAGAATAAGATTGTTTTCTGTAAGTCTTGCCTCGCGCTGGATGACACTAAAAAGCGTATTGGTTTGTTCCTGATCTAGCAGATAGACCCCTTGGGCACTGTTGCTTAAAAATGTATCTATTCCTGAGGGAATATTTAATTGTATTTCATTGTCTGCATTGCTGGTATACAAAGATGGGTCTATACTACCTGGATTGGAGCTTTCAATATCTTGAGCAATTTTATTTGCTTGTCCATAGGAGTTGGTGTAAATGTTAAAGTAGTTGCGTTTGTTTAGGTTTCTAACAAACTGAATGTTAAATAAATCAAAGCTATTGGTCCTGGTTTTTGAGGGTCGCCAGTTGTAATTGTAAATTCCGCTTAAGTTTTGCCTGTCTAGCCCTATGTTATTTTGTGCATTAAAACCAAGACTAATATTGGTCGTTGGCCCCATGTATTTTGGAATCCATCGATCTACATTAATTGGCAACATTACTCTTGGAATGGATAGTTTTGAGGTAACACCAAATTCTGAAATATTAAAGAATCTGTTATTGTCTGCAACATCTTTTGAGGCTCCCAACGAACCATTTCCAGATAGCTGTAAAATTTCAGCACCCTTAAAAACATTTCTTAAAAATAACGAGCCTTTAAAACCTATACCCAGTTGTTGAATGCTAGAGGAGAAGGCATCAAAACTTGCATCTAGTGTAGCTTTTTTTCTAGGTGTTAAAAAAATAGTGCTAATTAGACCTTGCGCAGATGCGTCTGTTGGGTCTTCTTGGTAGGTTATATTTGGGTATTTAAAAACTTTTAAATCACTAAGTTGGTTGTAAGTTAAATTTCTATCTACATCTTTGTACATTTTGTTAGGCAAAATAGCAATGGCATCTGTTATGGCCTTTGGGTTAAACTTTAATGCATCATAACTAAATAATGAATACCCATTGTAACTAACAGAATCCTGAAATTTTCTGCCTTGGTTGGCAAATGAGTAATCTGTTATGATCTTCACCTGGTTTACCTTGTAGACTTTAAAAGGAACTATTTTGGTGGTATCATTGACCTCAATAGTACGCTGGGGTATTATGTACCGTATGTTAACTTTATTACCTGTGTTTACTGTATCTGCTTCAAAGTTAATGTACTCTCTATCAAAATTATATAGTCCAGAATTGCGTAGTTGCAGGTTAATGCGTTCTCGTTCGTTCTCAAAATCTGTAGCAGCATATTGGGATGATTTTTTAATAAAGGTATTATCTTTAGTAGCCTCTAGGATAGAATCTATAATTGGAGAAGCGATTTCCTGCTCAATATTATCTATAAAATAAGGCTTTTTTAAACTCACATTGTATGTGACCTCTGCTGTTTTGGCTTTTCGTTTGTTTTTTGTAATGGCATAATCCACCTCCACATTAAACCATCCTTTTTTTGCATACCACTGCTTGATACGTTCCTGTGATTTTTTTGTTTTTGCCAGACTGATTAGTTCTGGAGCATCTCCAGATTTTTTTAACCACTGATTAAAACCCTTGTAGTAATTGCCTAATTCTTTTAGTTGTTTTTTAGACAAAAGGTTAATTAATCGTTGTTCTCTCTTCTCTTTTTTGTGAACCCATGTAGTAAAAGTGCTGTCTGCCTTTTGGTCTGCAAGGTTATATAAATGAAGCCCTACAGGAATACCAATTAAAGGTATTTTGGTGTTGGGGGTTTGGGTTAATTGACTAAAAACCCCAAAGTCATCCACTTTTTGTCCATCCACCTCGATGGTGTTTTTAGTGAGTAAAAGTTCTCCATTGGCTACATTTTTAACTGCATTACAAGACCACAGGAGTGTCGTAATTCCTAAAATTAATGATATTTTTGTGGCACCTAATTTCAAATGTTATGAAAGGGTCAATAGGGTTGTGTATCTAAACATCAAAAATACTATAATTTGATAAGTAAAGGTCAAATAAAACTAATATCGAGTTTACAGCAAAAAAAATACCGTATCAAAGAAGGTCTTTTTATTGCTGAAGGGCCAAAGGTGATAGGCGAGCTCTTAAACCAGGGGCTTGAACTCCATTCTCATTTCCATTTACATCCAAGCCCAGATGATACAAGCCAGCAAGAAATTTCAGAAGCGCTTCTTCAAAAAATTAGTTGTCTAAAAAAGGCCAACACCTCCTTGGCCACTTTTAAAATACCTACACCACCACCTCTTGTAAGCGCTGGTCTAACTCTTGTGGTGGACGCCCTTAGAGATCCTGGGAATCTTGGGACCATAATCAGACTCTGTGATTGGTTTGGTGTTACCCAACTTGTTTGTTCCCGGGATACGGTAGATTGTTACAACCCTAAGGTTGTCCAAGCCTCTATGGGTTCTATAGCCAGGGTATGCATACATTATTTGGAAATTGATCACTACCTGCAACAATCCAAGCTACCCATATATACAGCCATCATGGATGGAGAAAATGTATATGAAACAACCTTAGCTAGTGATGCTATACTAATTGTTGGGAATGAGGCAAATGGAGTTTCTCAAAAAATAAAAGCCCTTTCCACTGACTTAATTGCCATCCCACAATATGGGAAAGTGCACGCTACAGAGAGTTTGAATGTTGCAACAGCCACAGCAATATTGCTAAGTGAATTTGCCCGTACTACTGGAAGGTAAAGTTAATAAACATCCCGCGGGAGTTAATGCTGCTTAGATTTGAGGTGTAGGTACTCAGTGGATTGTTATCTGGCACCAGTTCATTGCTAGTTGCAAATACACCTCTAATAGTGGGTGTAAATTTGAAGAAATATAAATAGATGTCTACGCCAAAACCAAGCTCAAAATAATTGGTAACACGGGTGGTTCTAAATTGCCCTAGGCTATTGTCTTCAGGGTTTTTCTCGTTGCTTGATAGGTTTAAAGAAGTAGAGATTCCGCCCACCACAAAAGGCTTCCAGTTGTTGAGTCTTTTGGTGCTAAATTTGAGTAACAAAGGCAAATGAATATAGGTAGATTTAACCTCCCGCAGGGCATCTATCTCATCACCGATTCTTGGAAAAATTAAGTTTCTTTGTGTAAAATAGAGTCCTGGTTCTAGCCTTAGATTTAGGTATCTATTAATGCGCATATCTCCAATTAATCCCACATTAAAACCTGTAGTGGGCTCAACAATGACGTCTGTATTGGTATTACCAAGCTCATCTTTGTACTCAATTTTAAAATCGTAACTATTAAGACCTAAAAAATAACCCCAAGTTAAAAATTTGGCATCAAAGGTCTCCAAATTAGACAAACGTTCTCTGCTAAATAGTTGGGCTTGCACACTTTGAGTGAGCAGTCCTAAGGCCAGAAGTATAATTAGTTTTTTCATACTATTTAGTAGCGCTATAAATAGTAGCTACGCCAAAAGTTTGTGGTTTATGTTGTACCTCTATAAACCCGGTTTTTCTTAAAATATTGTTCAAAGCTTCTGCATAAGGAAATACAGAGGCGCTCTCACTTAAATAGGTATAGGCAACTTTGTCTTTACTAAATAAGCTACCCACCAAAGGTAGAATATTCTTACTATACAAGTTATACCCTTGTTTGAAAGGAAACTTTTCTGGAACAGAGGTTTCAAGTATGATAAAAAGACCTCCTTTTTTTAATACCCGCAGTATTTCACAAAGTCCTTTTTCTAGGTTTTCAAAATTTCGTACCCCAAAAGACACCGTAACCACGTCAAAACTATTGTCCTTAAAAGGCATGGCCTCACCATCACCTTTGATAAAAGTTACTTTTTTCTCCAAAGGAGTTTGGGCTACTTTTTTGCGTGCCATGGAGAGCATTCCCTCAGAGAGATCAAAACCAACGATTTTTTCTGCCTTGATGCGTTTGGCAAATTCAATAGCTAAATCACCGGTGCCTGTAGCAACATCCAGGATGCTGTGAGGGGTATGGTCTTTTACCATTTGCAACACTTTTCTGCGCCACTTTAAATCTGTACCAAAGGAAATGACTCTATTGAGATGGTCATACTTACCAGATATGGTGTCAAACATTTGTTCTACCTGCTCTTTTTTATTGAGGGTAGAATCTTTGTAGGGAGTCACTTTTTTTTGTGTAGTCATTTCGGGTGCAAAAATAGCATTTTTTATTGTTACATTTTTTCCATTTTTAAAAACCATACTAAAATACAATCTCTTTTAAAACTCCCTTGTTTGCTTGCAAGAACAATTCTCAACATAGAAGATACCATCTACTGTGTGCCTTGTGATTTAAAAATTCAATACATTTGTACTTTATTCCTAATTATTGTTATGAAAATTATTATCGCCGGTGCAGGTGAAGTAGGGTTCCATTTAGCAAAACTCTTATCTTTCGAGTCTCAGGATATCACATTGATTGACACCCATAGAGATTCTTTGTCATATGCAGACACCCATTTAGACATTCGTGTTGTTCGTGGAGATGCTACCTCCATCAAAGTTTTAGAAGACAGCAATGTTGCTGAAACAGATTTAGTCATAGCCGTAACTGCCTCAGAAACTACCAATATTACTGTTTGTGTTTTGGCCAAACAGCTAGGGGCAAAAAGAACCATTGCTAGAATTTCTAACACAGAATTTATAGACCGCAAAGACGAGGTTGGATTTACAAAATTTGGTATTGATGAGTTGATTTCTCCAGAATCTTTAGCAGCCAATGAAATAGAGCTGCTTTTAAATCAGAGTGCTTTTAACGACACTTATGAGTTTGAAGAGGGTGCTTTGACCATGATTGGCCTGCATTTAAATCGGACCAATAGTTTTATAAATAAAACAGTAAAAGAGGTGGCTAGCGTGAACCCAAATTTAAAGTATGTACCTATAGCCATGCAACGTTACGGTACGCAGTATACTATCATCCCAAGGGGAGACACCCAATTTAAAGAAGGAGATCAGGTTTATTTCATAACCACCAAAGAAGGTGTTGATGAGATATACAAGCTCACCGGTAAAGAGCGCCATGAGATTAAAAATGTAATGATACTTGGGGGTAGCAATATTGGCTATAAAACTGCAAATGATTTATGTAAAAACAGATTTAATGTAAAGCTCATCGAAAACGATAAGCAGAAAGCCTATGAAATAGCTGATGATATTCCTAGTTGCCTTGTTATTAAGGGAGATGGTAGAAATGTAGAACTACTTTTAGAGGAGGATATTCAGGACATGGATGCTTTTATTTCTGTAACAGGAAATAGTGAAACCAATATCATGTCTTGTTTGGTTGCAAAATCTAAAGGGGTTAAAAAAACAATTGCCCTGGTTGAAAATATGGACTATTTTCAGTTATCTCACTCTATCGGTATAGACACTTTAATAAATAAAAAACTGCTTGCTGCCAATAACATCTTTAGATACATCCGAAAAGGAGAGGTGGTTGCGATGACTCAACTTAATAACATGAATGCAGAGTTGTTAGAGTTTGTAGTAACACCATCTTCTATGGTTGCAGATAAGACCATACGCGATATTGATATTCCTAGATCTGCCATTATTGGTGGTGTAGTGAGAGATGGTCAAGGGCAAATTGCCTTGGGTGATTTTACAATCCAAAGCGGTGATCGTGTTGTTGTATGTTGCCAACCCCAATCTATTGGTAAGGTAGAAAAACTCTTTGTCTAATGAGTTTTTTAAAACAAGTAAATCATAAAATTATTGCTCATATCATGGGTTTACTCCTTGCAGTAAACGGTAGTTTTATGTTAATAGCTTCTGTTATGAGCGCCGTATATCAAGATGGTGTACTTTTCCAAATGGTACTCTCTGGCCTTGTTACCTTGGCAACAGGAGGGCTGGTTATGTTTTTCACACGTGCTCACAAAAAAGAACTTGATAAAAGAGACGGATATATAGTTGTAGCCTTGGGCTGGGTAATTATGTCTTTAGCCGGTACATTGCCCTATTTGTTTACGGGTGCAATACCCTCATTTACAAATGCTTTTTTTGAAACAATGAGTGGCTATTCTACCACCGGGGCAAGTATTTTAAATGATGTGGAGAGCCTCCCAAAAGGTATTTTGTTTTGGAGAAGTATTACCCATTGGATTGGCGGTATGGGTATCATTGTTTTGGCTGTGGCTATATTACCACTACTTGGTATTGGAGGTATGCAGCTATTTGCTGCAGAGGCTCCCGGTCCCGCGGGAGACAAGTTACATCCAAGAATTACAGATACTGCAAAACGATTGTGGCTCATTTATGTAGGGTATACCGCTGCAGAGACCTTATTGCTATCAATGGCAGGTATGTCCTTTTTTGATGCTATCAATCATTCATTGAGCACGCTAAGTACAGGAGGTTTTTCAACAAAAAATGCTAGCATTGCCCATTGGAATGACACACCACTTATACAGTACATTATCATGTTTTTTATGTTTCTGGCGGGCACTAATTTTGTGCTGAGTTATTTTGCATTTAAACTTAAGTTTTCAAAAATATTTCGTGACGAGGAGTTTAAAACCTACTTGATTCTATTGATAGCCATATCGGCTATTTTTGCAGGGGTCATCTACTTTAATGTTGATTTTAGTGTTAGTAGTATCGTGCATCCCATGGTATGGGGAGAACTGGAGGCAAGTGTGCGTCATGGCTTATTTCAGATATTAGCCATCGTTACCACTACAGGTTTTGTAACAGCAGATTATGCCATCTGGACTCCAATATTGACTATTTCTTTATTTGGCCTTATGTTTTTGGGTGGATCGTCTGGATCTACCTCTGGTGGTATTAAAATTGTTCGGCATTTGGTCATGATTAAAAATGGTGTTTTAGAGTTTAAACGTACCCTGCATCCAAATGCTATTTTACCTGTGCGCTATAATACAAAAGCTGTACAGCGCCCAATTGTCTTTAATGTACTTGGTTTTTTTATTCTATACATGCTTTCTTTTATAGTTGGTGTGATTGTATTTTCTGTACTTGGGCTAGATTTTAAAACTGCACTTGGTGCGGCTGCATCCACTCTTGGGAATGTAGGGCCAGCCCTAGGAGATCTTGGTCCTGTCCATACCTATGCTAACCTTCCAGGTTTGGCGAAATTATGGGCTACTTTTTTAATGTTAATTGGAAGGCTTGAGCTTTTTACAGTTCTTATTTTATTTACTCCTTTTTTCTGGAGAACCCGGTAGTTTTAGTCATTAAACGAGATGATTTCAATTTCTACACGTCTGTCATTTTTGCTTCTTCCGCCAAGTGGTTGTCTAAAAGCCATTCCTTTGTAGCTCATTCTATTTTTATTAATTCCCTTTTTTACGAGATAATTATATACATTATGTGCCCTAGCCTCACTCAAGTTTTTCTTTCCTGTTCTTAAATTTATAAAATCGATACCCGGGTTTTCAGGGTCTCCGCAACAAATATGGCCAATTAATTTAAAGGTCATGTTTGGATATTGTTGTAAAAAAGCAAGCAGTTTTTTCAGTGCTTTTTTACTACCATTGGTCATGATGTCTCTGTCTTGATAAAATCTAATCCCTTGAATTGTAATTTTATCTCCAGCTCTAAATACTTTTGCGTACTGTGGTGAAATATTATTTTCAATAGGTTTCAACACAATCTCTCCAGGGACCTTTACATGGTGTTTTTTGAGGTGGATAAATATATCCACACGCCTATTGGTTTTTGAATCACTATCTAATTCTCCATACCCTTGAGAGGAAATGATTGTAAATTCTCGTAAGTTTTTGGTCACATTTGCCGCTCTGTCTTGAGAGAGCTTTAAGTTGTAATCTTCTTTTCCAACGGTATTTGTGTAGCCTTTAACATGGATGTCTAGCTGGTCTTTGTGGTGGAGTTTTTTGATGCTATCAAGAATAAAAATATGTTCCTGAGTTAGTTGTGATTTATCATTTTGGAAATACAAGGAAAACTCCATCTGATCGTCTTGTGCCCACAAAAAAGAGGCGCAAAGCATGCATAGAAATGAAATTAGGAGTCTCATGAATCATCTAAAACAATAAATGTACTAATTTCTTGAGAATTACCTCGCCTTAGAAACAATTCAATAACATGTATTATTTTTAATAGATGTTTTGATTGCAGGTTAAACAGCATACTTTGTAGCCAAATGATTGAGGTCTATTTCGTTTATTTCTTTTCCTGTTGATAGGGTAATAAGACTCTGCACATTCCCAAGATAGGGTAGTAGGGTGAGTTTTGTGATGATAAAAGTCTCATATGCTTCTATGTCTTCAACAATTAATTTGAGCAGGTAATCAAAGGTGCCACTTACCCTATGACACTCCACTACCTCCGGAAAGTCGTTTACTTTCTTTACAAATTTCTCTAAGTAAGTGCGTGTGTGCCCTTGCAGGGTAATGGCCACGAAAACAGTTTGTTTTAGCCCTAATTTTTTTTGATCTAACCTTGCACAATAGCCTTTTATATATCCCTCGCGTTCTAGTTTTTTAATACGCTCAAAAACAGGGGTTGTAGATCTTTTTAAATCGGTAGCTAGACTCTTTATAGTCCTGTTTGAGTCTTTTTGTAGTGCCTTTAGGATGGCTATATCTGTACTGTCAAGTTTCATTTGCTATTTATTCGGTTATTTTGCTATAAAAATAGAATAAATATATTTATTTTATACATATTTTAGAATAAAACACCATTTATTGACTTTAAGGCAGGTGATACTCATTTTTTAAAATGCATTTTGTATTTTTATGCTTTATATAATTGAAAGATTAGGTATGACTCAAACAGAATTTAAGATGCCTAAAATGGGCGAAAGTATTACTCAAGGCACCATACTCAATTGGTTGGTGCAAGAGGGTGAGAGCTTCCAAGAGGGTGATATTCTTGTTGAAATAGCCACAGATAAGGTAGATAACGAGGTACCTGCTCCAGGCTCTGGAGTGATGATTTCTCATAAGGCTGGTGTCAATGATACTATTGAAGTAGGACACACCATTGCAGTAGTATCATTGTCAACCCAAATGGCAAGTTCTAAGGCCCCCAAAAACGACTCCCCAAAAAAGGATCTGACAACAAGTGACAGGCTTAACAAAAACCCCCTACCCACAAAAGCTAGCTTTACAGTAAAGGAAAACGTCTTTATTTCTCCCCTTGTGGATAAAATGGCCAGAGCGCATCATATTAGCTATCAAGAGTTGGCTTGTATTACCGGTAGCGGCCTTGATGGACGTTTGCGTAAAACAGACATCACAAATTACCTACAGCAGGGAAGACCCTTTCAGTTTGTTCAACAAGAGAGAAAAAATGAAGGCTATACCATACCAGATTTAAAGTTTGACAAGGGTAGTGGTAAGATCATACCTATGGATCGTATGCGAGAAATGATTGCAGATCATATGGTGTATAGTAAGCATACCTCGCCTCACGTAACTGCATACGTAGAGGCAGATTTAACTAACATGGTTGCTTGGCGAAATACAAATAAAGTGTTGTT
>CATEMS010000076.1 GCA_949507465.1 Flavobacteriaceae bacterium | reverse complement strand
TTTATGGGCGCCTAAACAAGGGCAACAAACAATACTTCCAAAACTCCACTATATATAATTAATATGGGCTGTACTAGCTGTGCCTCTGGCGCCGATGGACAACCAAAAGGCTGCAAGAACAATGGGACTTGTGGAACTGATGGTTGTAATAAGTTGACGGTGTTTGATTGGCTTTCAAATATGTCGATTCCTGCAAATATGACCCCCTACACAGGAGTAGAAGTACGTTTTAAAAACGGGCGGAAACAATTTTTTCAAAACCACGAAGATCTTTCTCTTAGCATTGGAGATATTGTTGCTACTCAGGCAGAATCTGGACACGATATTGGCATTGTGACATTAACGGGTGAGTTGGTGCGTGTACAAATGAAAAAGAAAAAGCAAAATCCAGACGCCACCCAACTACCTACTCTTTACAGAAAAGCTACACAAAAAGACATTGACATCTGGCAAAAAGCAAGAGACCGCGAGGCAGATGTTCAAAAACGATCTCGAGTCATTGCCATAAGACTGGGGCTACGCATGAAAATTAGTGATGTTGAGTTTCAAGGAGATGCCTCAAAAGTTATTTTCTACTATACCGCAGAGGAGCGTGTAGATTTTAGAGAATTAATTAAAGAATTTGCGAGAACGTTTAATTCACGAATTGAAATGAAACAAGTTGGTTTCAGACAAGAAGCAGCTCGTTTGGGCGGCATTGGTTCTTGCGGCAGGGAATTATGTTGTTCTACTTGGCTAACAGATTTTAGGTCTGTAAACACTTCTGCGGCAAGATATCAGCAGCTTTCATTAAATCCTCAAAAACTTGCAGGTCAATGCGGGAAATTAAAGTGCTGTTTAAATTTCGAACTAGATACATATATAGACACATTGGCAAACTTTCCTAAAAATGATGTAAAACTCAAAACAAAAAAGGGGACAGCGATATGTCAAAAAACAGACATTTTCAAGGGCTTACTTTGGTTCGCCTACGAAAAGGAAGCAATGAATTGGCATGAACTAACCCTAGAGAGGGTACATGAAATTATTGCCATTAATAAAAAAGGAAATACCGTTGCCAACCTTGAAGACTATAAAATAGAAACCAAGGTTGATCACACAGAGCTATTTAGCAATGTGGTTGGGCAAGACAGTCTTACTCGCTTTGATAGGCCAAAAACATCCCAGCGAAGAAAGAAGAAAAAGCGCAATTCTAGAAAGCCAATAGCGGCGGCATCTTCAAAAGCAAATCATTCCAATACTAGGAATAAAAAACGCAACAACCGTAATAAACCCCGCAATCCCAGAAAGTAATGTATAAGTGTCTTTTTGTAAGTTTTTTTTCACTGCTTTTGCTTTCCTGTAACCCTAGCACCATCACTGCAGACACCAAGGCAACGAGCCCTGATGGTTGGCAGGTAAATGACCCTGTTATTTTTGAGCTCCCAGGTCTTAATAGTGAGGCTTTATACAATGCATTTATAACCGTAAGAAATAACAACAAGTATCCTTACAGCAATCTGTTTTTAATTATATCATTGCAACACCCTTATGGTAAAACAGTTGTAGATACTTTGGAATACAAAATGGCAAGACCAGATGGTACTTGGCTAGGAACAGGTATCGGAAACATTAAGGAAAACAAATTGTTTTATAAACAAAACCTTATGTTCAACGAAAAAGGGAATTACACCTTGCACATTACACACGCTGTGCGCAATAATGGAGAGTCGCAGGGCGTTAGCAAACTTGAGGGAATCACAGACATAGGGTATACCCTTGATATTGTAAAGTAGTTTTTTAAATGATCAAAAAAAAATATCAAAAAAGTACTGCATTAAAGAATTGAAATTTCAGCCTTAAACATAAAAAGTAGCATAGCATGGCTCAAAAGAAATCCACCAGAAAAAAAAAGAAAAACAAAAAAAGGGTTAGTAGTACCGCTTTGTTTTGGCTTTTATTATTGAGTGTGATAACGGCAGTTGCCTTGTTGTTTTTGTTGGCATCATTTGGGGTCTTTGGAAGCCTTCCAGACGAGACAAGTCTTGAAAATCCAGAAAAAAATCTTGCCACAGAAATCATTTCCACAGATGGCAAGGTGATTGGTAAATTTTACAAAGAAAACCGAACTCCTGTAACCTATCAGGAACTACCAGAGCATCTTAAAAATGCGCTCTTAGCCACAGAAGACATTCGGTTTTATGATCATAGCGGGATAGATATTCGAGGGACACTTCGTGCTGCTGTATATCTAGGAAGCAAAGGAGGGGCAAGTACTATTTCCCAACAGTTGGCTAAGCAATTATTTACAAACCAAGCCTCAAGGAATAAATTTCAACGAGGGATACAAAAGGTTAAAGAATGGATTATTGCAACACGCTTGGAGCGGCGTTATACCAAAAATGAAATACTAACAATGTACTTTAATGAGTATGATTTTTTAAATCAAGCCATTGGGATAGAATCTGCAAGTAATATCTATTTTGATAAACCACCAAGTCAATTAAGCATTAGTGAATCTGCCATGTTGGTGGGTATGTTTAAAAACTCTTCCCTTTACAACCCTTTGAGAAACCCCCAAGGTGTTAAAAACAGAAGAAACGTTGTCCTGTCTCAAATGCAGAAATATGATTTCATTTCTAAACAACTTAAAGACAGCCTACAGGCAACACCCCTAGAGTTTAAATACACCCCACAAGGCCACGTAGAGGGGCTGGCCACTTACTTTAGAGAGTATGCACGTGCTTTTATGTCAGATTGGACTAAAAACAACCCAAAGAGTGACGGCACTAACTTTAACATCTACAGAGATGGATTAAAAGTATACACTACAATTGATGCTGGCATGCAGGAGTATGCAGAAAAAGCAATGACAAGCCACATGTCTAACCTTCAAAATGAATTTAACAAGCAAAATAAATATAATGACACAGCTCCATTTAGAGATGTAGAACCAGAAGAAATAGACAGAATCATTAAAAATTCCATACGCAGAAGCGAGCGCTATAGAGCGATGACCGCAGAAGGGAAAAGCAAAGAAGAAATTTTAAAAAGCTTTGATAAAAAACGAAAGATGCGCATTTTTTCATGGAATGGAGACATAGATACAGTAATGACTCCTAGAGACTCAATCAAATACTATAAAAATTACCTACAAGGTGCTATGATGTCCATGAACCCTCAAACAGGAGAGGTGAAGGCTTACGTGGGAGGAATCGACTACAAACACTTTAAGTATGATATGGTCTCAACAGGTAGAAGGCAAATTGGCTCTACATTTAAGCCGTTTGTCTACGCCACTGCCATAGATCAAATGCACATGTCACCTTGTGATACATTACCCAATACCCCTTACTGCATACCAGCAGGGACCAGAGGAAACATGAATGATTGGTGTCCAAAGAATTCTAGTGATAAATATGGCGGCATGCTATCTTTAACAAACGCATTGGCAAATTCTATTAATACAGTTACGGCAAGACTCATTGACCGCGTTGGCCCAGAACCTGTGATTACCTTAGTTGAGAAAATGGGAATAGACACAAAAAACATCTTACCCGTACCTTCTCTTGCTCTTGGCACACCAGATGTATCTCTATATGAAATGGTAGGAGCCTATAGCACTTTTGCGAACCAAGGGGTGTATGTAAAACCGTCGCTTATCACAAGAATTGAAGACAAAAATGGAACTGTTTTATACCAACACACTCCACAAACCAAAGATGTTATAAGTAGTGAAACAGCCTATGTTACCATTAACTTGCTGCAGGGAGTTACCGAGTCTGGATCTGGATCTAGATTGCGCCATAAAACCGCCGTCAACGCCGCTTACAAAACTACCGTAACTGGATATCCTTATGAGTTTAAAAATCCAATAGCTGGTAAAACAGGAACCACCCAAAACAATAGTGATGGTTGGTTTATGGGTATGGTGCCGAACCTTGTTACAGGAGTTTGGGTTGGGGGTGAGGATCGCTCAGTTCATTTTGAGACAACAATGTTTGGACAGGGAGCTACTATGGCACTACCTATATGGGCCTTGTATATGAAAGATTGTTACAATGACGAGCGCTTACAGATATCAAAAGAGGAGTTTAAGATACCTTCGGATCTTACAATTGAGGTCGATTGCGAAAAATGGAAATCACAAGGTGTTCCTGAAGATATAGACCAGGTACCTGACGAATTTGATTTTTAAAGTCTCAAAAACACCAAACAAAAGCCAAAGCATGTGTATTGTACTTTGGCTTTTGTATTTTTATAAAAAAAAGACACATGATTGATAAAACAGTGGCAAACGTACAACAGGCTTGTAGGGGTGTTGAAGACGGTATGACTTTTATGTTAGGTGGCTTTGGTTTATGTGGTATCCCAGAAAATGCAATTGCAGAATTAGTGCGCCTTGATGTTAAAAAAGTAACGTGTATTTCCAATAACGCTGGGGTAGATGACTTTGGCCTAGGCTTGTTACTTCAAAAAAGACAAATCAAGAAAATGATTTCTTCTTATGTGGGAGAGAATGCAGAGTTTGAGCGCCAAATGCTCAGTGGAGAGCTGGAAGTAGAGCTTATACCCCAAGGAACCCTCGCACAGCGATGCTTAGCCGCACAAAGTGGTGTTCCAGCATTTTATACACCTGCGGGGTATGGAACAGAGGTAGGTGAGGGTAAAGAATCTAGAGAATTTAATGGGAAAATGCATCTGCTAGAACACGCTTTTAAGGCGCAATTTTCTTTTGTGAAAGCATGGAAGGGAGACACTGCTGGAAATTTAATTTTTAAGGGTACGGCAAGAAATTTTAACCCAAATATGTGTGGGGCCGCAAAGATTACAGTAGCTGAGGTAGAAGAGCTGGTTCCATCGGGCGAGTTGGATCCAAATCAAATTCACATCCCTGGAATTTTTGTGCAACGCATTTTTCAAGGAGCAGAGTATCAAAAGCGCATTGAACAAAGAACAGTTAGAGAGCCACAGACAAAGTAAGGTCAGATTTAAACTAAAAAATATGTTAGATAAAAATCAAATAGCTCAACGCATCGCCCAAGAGGTGAGAGATGGTTATTATGTTAATCTTGGAATTGGTATACCTACATTGGTGGCAAATTTTGTCAGAGATGATATACAGGTAGAATTTCAAAGCGAGAACGGGATACTTGGTATGGGCCCCTTTCCTATTAAAGGAGAGGAAGATGCAGACCTAATAAACGCAGGGAAACAGACCATTACCGCCCTTAAAGGAGCTTCTTATTTTGATAGTGCAACTAGTTTTTCGATGATTCGAGGCCAGCATGTAGATTTAACTATTTTAGGTGCTATGGAAGTGTCCCAAAACGGAGATATTGCTAATTGGAAAATCCCAGGCAAAATGGTAAAAGGCATGGGCGGAGCCATGGATTTGGTTGCCAGTGCAGAAAATATTATTGTGGCTATGATGCATACCAATAGAGCAGGACATTCCAAACTTTTAAAGCAATGTAGCCTTCCTTTAACAGGGGTACATTGCGTTAAAAAAATTGTAAGTAATCTTGCGGTATTAGAAATTGCAAACGGAAAATTTAAACTTCTAGAGAGAGCTCCAGGGGTAAGTGTTTCTGAAATTCAAGAGGCTACTCTGGGAGATTTAATTATAGAGGGCGAGATTCCTGAGATGACATTCTAATTTTATCCCATTGTTTTTGGGATAGAATCTATGAGTTTTTTGGTGTATTGCTTGACAGGATTTGCATAAATCTCATCTGCGTCCCCTAATTCCTCGATGGCTCCTTGATTCATCACCAATAATTGATCTGCCATATACTTTACAACTGCCAAATCATGAGAAATAAAGATATAGGTAAAACCGAAATTCTCTTTAAGCTCATTTAATAGATTAAGCACTTGTGCCTGCACAGATATATCTAAAGCAGAAACACTTTCATCACAAATAACAAGTTTAGGCTCCATGGCAATGGTTCTTGCAATCCCAACACGTTGGCGCTGCCCTCCAGAGAGCTCGTGGGGATACCTGTTAAAATAACTAGCCCCTAACCCAACGCGAGAGAGTAGCTCTATGGCTTTTTCTTTGCGCTGTTTGTTGGAGTTTCCTATGCCATGAACTTCCATGGGCTCAATGATGGCCTGCCCAATAATCTTTCGTGGGTGTAAAGAAGAGTATGGATCTTGGAAAATAAGTTGAATGTCTTTACGTAAAGCCCGAAATTCTTTCTTTTTGAGACGGGTAATTTCTTTTCCTTTATAGAAAATAGATCCTTTTGTGGCTTTTTCAAGCTGAAGAATCACTCTCCCCAGAGTAGATTTCCCACAACCAGATTCTCCCACAAGACCCAGGGTTTCTCCCTCGAAAATGTCAAAACTAACCCCGTTTACGGCTTTAATTTCTTGTTTTTGACCCCAAAGGCTAGCCTTAGAGAAATAAGATTTAGAAATATTTTCTACCCGCAACAAAGGGGGTTTGGTATATATTTTTTGGTGTTTTTTTGCCCGCTGACTTGAGGTGATACTATTTGGCACAAAGCTATTGTTTGCTATTGAGGCAATGGTTGGAAGCACCTTGTATCTCACATCAAGGGTAGGTCTTGAAGCCAACAAAGCTTTGGTATAAGGCATTTTAGGGGTCTCAAACAGTTCTCTTGCCGTTCCCCTCTCAACAATAGTTCCTTTGTTCA
>CATEMS010000075.1 GCA_949507465.1 Flavobacteriaceae bacterium | reverse complement strand
TCGTCCAAATACTGCCACACATTTTGGGATAGTAAGGGGCGTATGTTTTTCCTGTTTTTAATGCCTTTTCTAATCGCGGTTGAAGAAATCTCCATAATTGGTGCAGCTACCTTTGTTATGTTAGGATGATTCTCTAACGAGGCGATGGTTTTACTTGGACTCAATCTGGGATAAACAAAAAGCTCATATCTAGAGAGTATTACCTGATAGTTTTTCCACTTATGGAAACCCTTAAGGTTGTCTTCTCCCATGATCAAACAAAATGTATGCTTTGGATACTTTTCTTCTAAAACAGCCAAGGTGTGTACCGTATAATTGGGTTGAGGTAAATCAAACTCGATAGCACTTGATTTGATCTTGGGATACTCCTCTATAGCAATATCAACCATCATCATGCGGTGATTATTGTCTAATAAAGAACTTTTCTTCTTATGCGGGTTATGAGGGGTTACCAACATCCATACCTGGTCTAAATCACTAAATTCTACCATGTGGTTAGCAATTGCCAAATGCCCTACATGAATAGGATTAAAGGTGCCAAAATAAAGTCCAATTTTTTTTGAAGTGGTCATTTATTATTCTTCTGAGTTGCTATAAGGACGGTTTAGTGCTGTTGGGTTTTTAAGTGGTTTGGCAATGTGGCTTGCCACTAACTTGCTAGCCTCGCTCAAGGCGTGGTCTAGGGTGTCGTTTAAAATAACCTGATCAAACCTTGGGGCCGTTGCCATCTCTACGGAAGCTTTGGCTATGCGCACATTTATTTTTTCATCACTTTCTGTCTTGCGCTTTTTAAGTCTGATTTTTAACTCCTCCACACTTGGGGGTTTCACAAAGACAGCTAGCGTTCTTTCTGGAAACTTTCTTTTAATTCTTAGTCCTCCAACAACATCAATATCAAAGATAACGTTCTTACCCATTGCCCAAATACGCTCTATTTCGCTATTAAGAGTGCCATAAAAATTGTCGCGATACACCTCTTCCCACTCTAAAAAATCGTCTTTTTTCATGTGAGATTTAAAGTCAGAAAGACTTAAAAAATAATATTCTCTACCATGCTGTTCATCTCCTCGAGGCTTACGTGAGGTTGCAGACACTGAAAACTCTAGGTTAAGGTCTTCCTGCTTAAGTAAATGCTGAACAATAGTTGTTTTACCACTCCCAGAGGGAGCAGAAAACACAATTAATTTTCCTCCTTTTGCCATTACAATACGTTTAAAGCTTGTTCTTTTATTTTTTCCAATTCGTCTTTCATCTGAACCACTAGCTGCTGCATGGGGGCAAAATTACTTTTACTCCCAATGGTGTTAATTTCGCGACCAATTTCTTGGGTAATGAACCCTAGTTTCTTCCCATTACTATCCTTGCTGTTTATCGCCTCTTTAAAATAGCTTAGGTGATTCTCAAGCCGCACTTTTTCTTCGGTGATATCGTATTTCTCTAGGTAATATATCAACTCTTGTTCGAATCTATTTTCGTCAACCCGCTCTTTAAGATCACTAAGGGCGCTTCGCAGTCGTTGTTTTACACTCTCAATGCGCTGGCTGTCTATTAGTAAAACTTCCTCAAGGTGCTTGCTGATATTTGAAATTCGCTTTAAAAAATCATTTTTTAACACCTCTCCTTCATCTGTTCTGTAGGTATTTATTTCAACCAAAGCCTGAGATACCGCCTTTAAAATTTCAGAAAACTCATCTTCGTCAATCTCTTCTCGCTCTGTCTTCAGAGCATCTGGCATTTTAACCGCCATCTTTAACAGCTCCACCTGGTCTGCGGCAACAACCTCAGAGAGCTGCTCCATATATTGCATTAGTGTTTTATGATTAATTTTTGTGGCTGTTTCCCCTGCAGTAGATTCTACAAATAAATTTAAATCTATTTTTCCTCGTGTGAGTCCTGATGCTAATAACTTCCGAATTTGTAATTCTTTTTGCCTGTATGCAGATGGAACACGGGTGTTTAAATCTAAACTTTTACTGTTTAAGGATTTAATTTCTACCGTTATTTTTTTGGTTGGCAATTGTATTATGTGCTTGCCGTACCCTGTCATGGATTGAATCATGGGCTGTATTTAATAGTGTGTTAGTTGGTTGACAAAGGTACGCAAATCATTAGTGCTTTTTGGGTGGGTCTACTCTAAGGGGGTTCCTTGACTGTCAAAACAAGTCTTCAAGTGTTTTTCTGTGGCGTAAAGCATGTAAATCAGTAACAGTGTGTTTGCAACAATGGTAATTAATACGTTTAGTTGTGGATATAAAAAGTAAAGGGCCACAGGAATTAAAAAACTATACAAACAAATCTTAAAAAAAATCAACGCAGAGTACTTGTTTGCGCTGTCCCAAGTAAATTGGCTTTTCATAGATCTCTTTGTTCTATAACCATACAGGTGATTGATTTTTTTGGGCGGATATTTTTTGAGCAACCAAGCAATAAAAAGCATAAGCCCGCAGTATCCAAGAGCTATATATAGTTGATTTTGATCTGTATATGGGTTTGATATCATAACATAGAATTTAAAAAGTCTAACACGCGAAGCTCTGAGTAATACTCGGCATTTGTTAGGTGAAAACCAACATGCCCTCCAGTTTCTGGAACTTCAAGATAAATATTTCCGTGTTGTTTTGCAACCTGAAACGGATAACACTCTGGACCCAAAAAGCTGTCATTTGCAGCATTTAAAATCAGTACTGGTTTTTTTATATTGGGCAAAAAGGGTTTGGCGCTGCTTTTTTGATAGTACTGTGCTGCGTTATCAAAACCGTGTGCAGGTGCGGTATATATGTTGTCAAAATCAAGAAGTGTTCTTATTTTACTGAGTTTTTCTTTAGACATCAGCTCTGGAAATAGCTTCATTTTACGTTTGTACTTGTTGCGTAAATCTCTCATAAAAATGAGTGTGTAAGGTATATTTTCTCTTCTCATCAAAGAGTCAAGAGAGGACTGCAAATCAACAGGGGCAGAAATGGCAACTCCTGCGACAATTTTATGAGATATTTCTCTGGGTTCTCCAAGATATTTTAACAAAAGGTTTCCGCCTAAGCTAAATCCTACAAGTGCAATTTTTAGATAGTAATCTTGAGAGAGTATGTGGTCTATAAGTTCAGATAAATCTTGTGTGCGCCCACTATTGTAGGACAAGTACATGCGGTTTTCCTCCCCGCTGCATCCTCGATGATTCAAACCCGCCACATCCCAGCCGCCTTGATTTAAAACCCTGGCCTGGCCTTGCATATAAACTCTTTGTGCATCTCCCTCAAGCCCGTGTAGTAAAATCGCTACTTTTTGGCTTTTGACTCCCTTGGCAGTGCAATAACTCCAATCTATATCTACAAAATCTCCATCTGCTAATTCGAGCCGTTTTCTTACCTGGACCACCTTTGGTATTGGCCGAATTTTTGCAGAATATATCGTTGAGAAGTGCCCGCTTTTAAAAAGGCCTTTGGCTTTAAATTTTGACCTAATAATTGGCATGTATCTTTTTTTGTAATTGAGGCATTTCGGGTTTAAAATTACTAAACTTTTGAAACATCCTGGGGTAAATAAAATACATTGATCGTAATCTCTGAATATAAGAAAGGCTATTGGTATCTTTGCCCCTTTTAAAGATTAAAAAGGATAAAAAATTACACTTTTCATATATATGAAGCAATTTATCACCAAATCTATTGGCTTTTTTTTGAACCTTACAGCCCTTGTCTCTCCTGTTTGGGGAGCAAATTTCGCTTTTAATTTATTATGCAAAGTACGTAGAGCGGGTATTTCGGAAAAAGGACGGGCTTTTTTAAAAAAAGCAATACAGCATACCCTCGTGCTTGAACAAGCCTCTGCGGTGCTCCATAAATGGGGTGGTGGATCAAAAAAAATTCTTTTTTTACATGGCTGGGAAAGCAATTCTCAGCGCTGGTTGCCCTATTATACAATGCTCGACAAACAAAAATATACCATCTATGCCCTGGATGCTCCAGGGCACGGCATGTCCGAGGGAGACAAGCTAAATCTTGAGGTGTTTAGGCAGTCCATTGAGGCTGCCTTAAACCACATTGGGCCTGTAGACACCATAATTGGACACTCCCTTAGTACTACTGCAATAGGGTATTGTTATATAATAAACCCAGCTATTGATGTCAAAAAGTTTGTCCTAATGGGATCAGCCTCTGGGATGGATGCCGTATTTTCTTATTTTAAAGAACTTCTCGGTCTATCAAAACGCTCCATTACAAATTTGAGCCAAAAGGTAAATACCATTTTAAAATTACCTCATCAGGAAGTTAATTTGTCCTCGTTCTTAGAAAAAGTAACACAGCCCACACTTGTTATTCATGATAAAAAAGACGCAGTAACTCCCTATGCTGCTATTGAAAAGATCTTAAAATCACAGCCTAAAATTAATACACATATTACCAGTGGGCTCAAACACGATTTAAAATCAGAAGAGGTATATAGTGCCGTAATTGGGTTTATTGATGGGTAGTAAAAAGCTTAGGGGTTTTGAATTGAAATTTTGGCCTGCGCAACTACTTTTTTGCTATTGCCTATAAAAATCTGTTCTTTGTTTACAATTACTGGGCGTTTTAAAAAAGTATAATGCTCGAGTATCAATCTCTTGTAATCTTCTTCTGCCAGAGTTTGCTCACCAAGAGC
>CATEMS010000074.1 GCA_949507465.1 Flavobacteriaceae bacterium | reverse complement strand
TATAAAAGTCCCAAAACCATCATTGTCATCATCACAGTAAATAAGTGGCAAAGGCTCAAATATCTCAGGACGGGGAACCACAACCAAAGAACTCATAAATACACCATAACATCCACTTGCATCACTAACACGTACCCAAACATCTTCAGGGTTGGTCGTGTTGGTATAAAAAACAGGCAAGGCAGGAAATCCGATCTCAGCAAACTCCTGGGTAGCATGATAGGTAACAGTAACATCTGGATTACCACCCGTGATAATCGTATTGTAACTGTTTAAATCAAACTCCGTAATACCATCTGCAATCTCATCATCACAAGCCTCAATCTCTGGAATAACATTAAAAGCAGGGACCTCACCTAATATCAAATCAAACTGACCAATGGTTACACACAAAGCAGCATTAGAAATATCACCATCCTCATAATTTACAGCGCGTACCCAAATAGTAGCTGAAGGACTTACATACGCCGTAGCAGGGGTAATAGGAAATAATCCTGCTTCCGCATCTGCAAAACTCTCATGGTAGGTCAGGGTAACATCTACCAAAGAATTTAAAATCTCATCATCCTTACTCGTTAAATCAAAAGTGGCAATACCATCACCATCCAAATCACACACAAAATAATCTGTAATTGGATCCGTAATAGCAGGAGCGTCATTCACCTGCAACTCTAAAGGAACGATGTTAAAACAATCGGTAGCGTTTACATTATCTACCCTTGCATAAATTACCTGAAAACCAAGTACTGTATTAACAAATGCATCGGCAGGAGTAATTGCAGGTGTGCCTGCAAGTGCCTGAGCAAAAGTAAGATAGTAAGACACCACTGCATCTGGATTACCACCGGTAATCTCCACATCTTTGGTCGTTAAATCAAAGATGCCAAAACCATCGTTGGGTAAATCATCACAAATATTATATTTGGAAGGAGTTGTAGCCGTTGCGGCTAAAAATATATTGATATCAAAACTTCCTGTAGCAAAGCAAAGCTGATCAAAAACACTCTCTACCCGAACAAAAATAGTCTCTACAGGAGCCGTTGCATTGTAAATTACCGGCAATGGGTTTAGGTCAGTGTTGGCATCATCAAAGGAGTTGTGATAGGTAATTTCATATAATAAGGGATCAAGGGCACCTATAACCTCTCCATCTTTTAACTCTGGTAGGTTTACAGCAATAACACCACTAGAGTTAACATCACAAAAATTTTCATCAGTCAGTTCGCCCACAGATGGCTGGGAGTAATTAATTGTGAATTCCTCTAGGGCAAAACACAATCCACCAAGGTCTTCTATACGTACAAAAATAGTTTGTAAAGGGGGCGCCGAAATTAGGTAGGCATTGGGTGTGAGAATTTCATTCACCCCTGTTTGAGCGTCTGTGAAATCTTCATAATATTTTATAACAAATAACAAAGGATCTTGAGTACCCAAAACAAGCGGGTCATTTATAGTAAGATCAAAGAGCCCCATTTGAGATCCATCATCACACTGAAAAATATTGCTTGGGGGGTTTGCGATAGGGACAGGTGCAAACTCAACTACAATATCATCTGTTCCAGAACAACCAGAATCATCATTGGTGACTTCTATTTGATAGGTTCCAGAAACCGTAACATCTAAAGTGGCATTGGTTTCTCCTGGTATGATATCAAAAACCATGGTAACAGGGTTAAAAACAAACCATTGGTAGGTACTCCCACTTATAGGACCACCTAAACCTGAGAGCCCAATCTCAAGGGTTTCACCTTCGCACAAAGCTGTTCCTGCCTCAATAGTGACGTCTGGACCAAGATTTACCCCAATATTAAAAGAGCCTCCCTCAAGAAATACAGCAGCATCGTAGGCAGAATCTGTCTCATCTGCAATTACCAGTTTTATGTTGTAGCCATTACCAGGAATTACATCACCAACAGCTGTTAGGGGAACGGTTTGACCATTGAGATATATAGGAGAATCTGCTGCGTTTACAGAGGGCAAACCAGGAACATCAAAATTATATTGTTGGAAATATTCGGTATTTATATCTTCACACTGACCCGGGATACCATACCTAACATTTGTAACCTCTATCGGAGTTGTTGTTCCCGGTAAGACCGCAAGGTTTTGAACAACACCCGTGATTTGATCTGTGAGGATAAATGCAAAAGCATCAGAAAAAGAACATTCAAAATTTCTGTTGTATTCTTCAGATGCCAAAATAAAATTAAAATTTATTTGAGCTATTTGAGGCACAAAATTGAACTGAATGGCAGAGGCATTATTTGTAGCCGTTGCAGTAGTGTTTGCCTCTAGATCAGGGTCCCCGGGCCAGGATGCATCTCCACCACTAAGAACTACTCCAGTGTTGTTGGGCCCAGGAGCCTGAGAAACATCACCGGTCATTAATACGATACCATCAGAAAAAGGAAAATTTGAACCATTTGCATTAAAATAACCTATCCCGTTTACGTTTCCAAAATCTGTTCCTGTACGTTGGCCAACATTTGTTACCTCGGCACATGGAGAGTCAATAAGGATGTCTTGAATTAATTGTTGGGCAGTAAAAGTTTCGTCTATAGTAATTTGACTCATCCCAACAGAACAATACAGCGCAAAAACAAAGGGTAGTATTTTTTTCATTGACATATCAATATGAGACCAAATATATTCATTACAATGATTTTCTTTCGGTATTTTTGCAAAAAAAAATCACACAAAATTCACACTATGGAGCAATTCAACATAACTGTACAACCAACAAATAACGAAAATATTGTGAAGTTTGTTACAAATTCGTTTTTAACACAAGCCAAAAGTTATGAGTTTTCTAATATAGATCAAGCAAAACCAAGTCCTTTAGCCCAAGAATTGTTTTATCTTCCTTTTGTAAAAACAGTGTATATCTCACAAAATTTTGTTGCAATTGAAAAATTCAACATTGTTGATTGGCCCTCTGTGCAAGAAGAAGTAGCTCAATCAATTGCAGATTACTTAAGTAGTGGTAAAGAAGTGATTACAGCAGAAGAAACATCAAAAAAGGTACCCGTAACAGT
>CATEMS010000073.1 GCA_949507465.1 Flavobacteriaceae bacterium | reverse complement strand
TTGTTGTAAGATCGAACACTTACAAGACCAATGGCAGCATATTCCCATTCTGCCTCGGTGGGTAGTCTGTAAGCAGGCATTAAGAGGCCATCTTTCCTCTGTATGTATAAATTGGTGCTGTCTTTGCTTCTTTTTGCGATGGATTTAGATCTATTACCACCTCTAGTTAAAGAGTCATTACCACCATAGGTTTGTGTGGGTGCATTGAGATAGGTAGCGGTACTGAAAGTTTCTCCATCTTCTAATCCATAGCGTGCATTTCTTGCAGTAATTCCCTCTTTTTCTAAAATAAGTTCGTTTACACGATCTGTTCTCCAGTTACTAAACTCAACTGCCTGGATCCAACTCACTCCCACAACAGGGTATTCTGCATAGGCCGGATGTCTTAGGTAGTTGTTTGTCATTACTTCGTTATATCCCAGACGGTTTCTCCAAACCAATGTATCTGGCAAGGCACCTTCGTATATTTTACGGTAATTTTCGTTATCCGGAGGGAACACTTCTTTTATCCACTGAAGATATTGAAGGTACATGTAATTTGTTACCTCTGTCTCGTCCATGTAAAAGGATTGAACATGCTGCTGGTTAGGGGTGTTGTTCCAATCATGCATTGGGTCATCCTGTACTCTACCCATGGTAAAGGTACCACCCTCCACAAAAACAAGCCCAGGACCTGTTTCTTGCTCTTGGTATTTACTGTTTTTTTGTGGACCTCCCTCTCTTGAGTTTAGGGCCCAACCCGTAGCACGAGAACTGTCTTTGTAATCTCTTGTTTTGTTGCAGCCTACAAACATTGTTGTTGTAAGTGATAGGATAAGCAGCCTAAAGGCTAATTTTTTTGTCAAGTTCATAGTTTAAATTATGAATAATATAGGTTTGCAATATAATGATTAACGGCAAAGTTTCAATATTATTTTATATTTAATTAGTAGTTAGTTTTCACTTTTTTATGATACCAACCTCTGAAAAACGATTTTGCTGCTGTTTTAGTATGTCAGCTCTTAAATTTGACAAAAAAACTTTAATCTTACCTTATACTAACCGTATATTTGATGCGTTAGAATTACTCATGAAACACATATTTTTATTTTTAGGTATTTTGGTTTGTAGTGCCTCTGCATACGCACAAACAAAAGAAATTAGTATTGCTTGGGAAAATGACATTTCAACGCCTTCTTTTGCGACACCTACTTCTGTTTTTGAAAAAAATAAAGCTGTAAAAAAATCCTCAAAACAGCTTGCCAGTGAGAGATTAAAACTTACGCTGACAAAAAATGCAATCAATTTTTCTGAACAGTGGATAGATACTGGCTTTGCAAATCCAGCTACTTTAAAAATTACCAATATTAATTACACAACTGTATCCCCAAAAGAGCTTGCTAGGGTTGCTATTTCAGATATACCCACTACAGTCCAATCATCTATTGGCAGTAACAAAGCAAGTGACCAAATTTACACGATCTTATCCTTATCTCCCTTGGTGAAAGTTAATGGGCAAATTAAAAAGATACGCTCTTTTTCTATCTCCTATCAATACTTTCCAAATACAACCTCCAAGGGGTTGAAAATTCCTGTTTTTAATTCTGTTTTGGCCACAGGCGATTGGTATAAATTTAAAATAGAGAGAACAGGGGTATATAAAATTACAAAATCTTTTTTAGATAATTTAGGGATTAATACTGCCACATTAGACCCACGAAGTATTAAAATTTATGGTCATGGAGGTAAACCATTACCACTGCTTAATTCTGAAAACAACACTCTTTTTGATTTACCTCAAAACGCCATACAGGTTATTGGACAAGCCGATGGTTCTTTTGATGATTTAGATTACATACTTTTTTATGGTATTGGCACCCTAGGCTACGATAAAGAGAATGATACACACATTAACCCTTACAGTGATCAGGCGTTTTATTACATCACCCATGGAGGAGATCCAGGACTCAGAATTTCAACTTTAAATGAACCTACAGATCAAGGTGATGCGATCACAACATTTAATGATTATCAATTTCATGAAGTAGATGATTTTAGCCCTGCAAAGGTTGGCCGTAGGTGGTTTGGTAATAGATTTGACATTCAAGATGAACAGAGTTATTCCTTTGAGTTTCCTAACATAGTTCAAGGCTCTGAGGTTTCTGTAAATGTAAATGTAGCTTCTGCCTCAGAGAGCCCAACATCAATGGCAGTTTCTTTAAATGGTACTGCCATAGATCCAATTAATTTTGGAACCATCTCTGGTTCAACGCTCCTCTCTTACAGGCCATCAAGTCAAAGCGCTGCACCCTATACCATACCCGCTAGTGGTGAAACCGTTACGGTAAATTTGTTATATAATAACGGGGGTAATCCCTCAAGTATAGGGTATTTAGACTACATACGAGTTGGCGCAGAGCGTCAATTAATAGGCGGGAGTGAGCAGTTTTCTTTTAGGTATAATCAAGCCGCAACTAATTTTGGGGTTGGGGTCTATAGTATTTCTAACGCTTCTCAGATATCACAAGTATGGGATGTAACAAATACCAATGCCATTGCTACAAAAACAAATAGTGATGCTGCTGCCACCTTTTCTTTCAAAGCAGCGCTAGGAGAGGTGCGAGAATATATTGCTGTTACTGCTTCAGACTATTACACTCCAGTAGCCATTCCAGACTCTAGTGTGCCAAATCAAAATATCAAAGGCACGATTTTTCAGGGTGAGGACGGAAATTTCCAAGATATTGATTACTTGATTGTCACAGCTCCCTTTTTGCTTCAACCAGCTCAAAGGTTAGCGCAGTACCACACCAACCAAAGAGGGCTTAAGGTAAAGGTTGTTACCCTAGATAAAATATATGAAGAGTTTAGCAGCGGTAAACAAGATATTGGTGCAATTAGAAATCTTGTGCGTTATGTATATGAGAATGCCTCTGTGCCAGAGAATAGAATCAAGTACTTAGGTATTTTGGGTGACACCTCTATTGACTACAAAGACAGATTGCCTGGTAATAATTTGGTAGTTCCAACATTTCACACACTCTTTAGCTCAAGCACCTGGACAAGTTACATGTCAGACGATTTTTTTGGTATGATGGATGCAGACCCTGCTACTGGAAATGATGAAGGTCTGATGGGGTCTAATGAGAAAGTGGATGTTGCTGTTGGTAGAATTTTAGCAGACGATGTAACCCTTGCCAATGCAATGATAGATAAGATTGTAAATTATGAAAAACAAACCTCTTATGGAAATTGGAGAAATACCATTGTCATGGTTTCTGATGATGTTGATATAGATTGGGAATTTAATAAATTACAAGTAACACTAAACGAATTGTCTGACAGGATCACATCAGAGAAGCCCTTTATAAATGTCAAGAAAATTTATATGGATGCCTATCAGCAGCAAACATCTGCTGGAGGGAACAGATATCCAGATGTAAACGCTGCTTTAAAAAATGATATTGAAGTAGGGGCACTTATTGTAAATTATTTTGGACACGGAGGAGAAGATGGTCTTGCCAAGGAGTTTATATACACAAAAGAGACGGCAACTTCTTTGAGAAATCCAAATACACTTCCTATGGTGGTGACTGTAACCTGTGAATTTACAAAATTTGACCTGCCCTCAAGAGTTACTGCCGGAGAGCTTACTTTTTGGAACAAAGAAGGGGGAGCTATTTCACTTATCACAACCACTAGATCAATAGGTGTTCAGGTAGGCTCAGACCTTAATGATCTTCTGGCAGATGAAATCTTTGGCATTGGAGAAGAAGTTCCAGATGTTCCCTCTGTTGGCCTTAGAAAAGCAAAAAATGATCTTCCTGGAAGCAATGAAAACAGGCGCGTGGTTTTCTATATCGGAGATCCAGCATTACCCTTAGCATTTCCTAGAAAGGACATTCGTTTAACTACCATAAATGGAGTTCCTATATCCAGTGGCTCTGATGTGTTGCAAGGGCTAAGTTATGTAACACTAGGAGGGGAGGTTTTAAATGCAGATGGATCTGTAGCTACAAATTACAATGGGATTTTAGAGGCAAAAATATTTGACAAACGGATAGAGCGACAAACATTAGGTAACGACGGCACACAAATAGGTGGTGAGTTAGGAATCCTTAATTTCTCTACCCTTGGAGAAAC
>CATEMS010000072.1 GCA_949507465.1 Flavobacteriaceae bacterium | reverse complement strand
GGGCACTATGAAAGCGAACAATACACAAAAGAGCTTTTACATACCTATCTTACAAAAAAAATCACTAATTTTGCAGTCGTTTTATCGCAAATAAACACAAATCCAATTAGCTATTTTTAATGTATGGCAACAAATAAAGAAATTTCTGTTGAAGAAAAGCTACGCGCTTTGTATGATCTACAATTAATCGATTCTCGCATCGACGAAATCAAAAATGTTCGAGGGGAGCTTCCTCTTGAAGTGCAAGATCTTGAAGACGAAGTAGCAGGGATGAATACCCGACTAGAAAAATTAACTGCAGACCTTGAGGTTATTGAAGATAGTATCAAGGCCAAAAAGCTTGGTATTGAGACCTCGAAGGAATTGATCAAGAAATACACAGCTCAACAAGACAAGGTGCGAAACAACCGAGAGTACAATGCACTGAGCAAAGAGGTAGAATTCCAAGAATTGGAAATTCAATTAGCCGAAAAGCACATCAAAGAATTTAAATTCCAAATAGAGCAGAAAAAAGAAGTAGTAGAGCAAACCAAAGAATCTGTTGGTGCAAAACAAGAGCACCTAAAGCATAAACAGGGGGAACTTGATGAAATTTTATCTGAGACTCAGAAAGAAGAAAATTCTTTACTCAAGGAATCTGAAAAGTTTGAGAAGAAAATCGAAGATCGTCTAGTTGTAGCCTACAAACGCATCCGAACCAATGTAAAAAATGGATTGGCAGTGGTAGCCATAGAAAGAGGTGCCTCTGGAGGTTCTTTCTTTACTATTCCCCCACAAGTACAAATGGAGATAGCATCGCGTAAAAAAATCATTACCGATGAACATAGCGGACGCATCTTGATAGATCAAGAATTAGCATCTCAAGAAAAAGAAAAAATGCAAAAAGTATTTTCTAAAATGAAATAGAAAATTTTAGCATAACAATAACAAAGCCTTCACTAATCATGAAGGCTTTTTTTATTACTTTAGTTTTAAGAACAAAATTACAAAATCATGAAAAAATATCTCCTGTTGTTTATCACAACCATATTAATGATGTCTCAAGTATCGTGTCAATCTACAGACAACTCATCAAACCAACAAAAGGCATTAAAAGCTCAGCAAACTATACAACCCACAGAAGTAATTTCTACAGATGGTTTTGATCGCGCTTATTTTGCTAGTGGCTGTTTTTGGTGTGTAGAGGCTATATATGAGAGTGTGAAAGGAGTAAAAGAAAGCATCTCTGGGTATAGCGGCGGTCATACTCAAAACCCAACGTATGCCTCCAGTAATACAGGGAAAACTGGACATGCTGAAGCCGTAGAGGTTATTTACAATTCTCAAGAAATTCAATTTTCGGATTTAGTAGATGTCTATTTTGGATCTCAAAATATTGGACAGGTAAATGGGCAAGGTCCAGACAGAGGTTCTCAGTATCGTTCTATTATATTTTATCAAAACCAACTCCAAAAAGATATCATTGAAGCCAAAATAAAAGAAATAGAACAAACACTTGGCAAAGGCTATGTAGCTGCACAGGTTCTTCCTTTTGAAAAGTTTTGGAAAGGTGAGTCTT
>CATEMS010000071.1 GCA_949507465.1 Flavobacteriaceae bacterium | reverse complement strand
TATAGATGCTCAAAACAGATTGTTTGTCCATGCAGGTTTTACAAACCAAGGGGGCCCAAAACATGAGTTTTATCCTGATTTTGTGTATTGGGATAGATCTCTGTGGGAGATGGCCTGTAGTTTGGATCCTTTACTATCCAAAAAAAGCAATAGATATCCAAAACGACTTTTATTGTTTGAAGAAATATACATTGGTCATACCCCTACCACAAAGATAGCTAAGACCATTCCAACAAATTTTGCAAATCTATGGAATATAGATACTGGGGCTGCTTTTAAAGGGAGCCTGTCTGTAATTGACGCCTCAACAAAGGAGTTTTGGCAAAGTGATCCAGTGTATACTCTATACCCACAAGAAAAAGGGCGTAATTAAAAAAGCCCTAGAGAAATAATTTTAGTTCCCTAGAGCTTTATGTTGTTTAAGAAATAACCAAGTGTTACTCCTTACAAGTCAAACTTAATTCCTTGGGCTAGTGGAAGCTCGTCAGAATAGTTAACCGTATTGGTTTGTCTTCTCATGTATACTTTCCAGGCATCTGAGCCACTTTCACGGCCACCACCAGTTTCTTTCTCTCCTCCAAAGGCGCCTCCAATTTCGGCACCACTTGTTCCAATATTTACATTGGCAATTCCGCAATCTGACCCAGCAAAAGACAAGAATTTTTCTGCCTCTTTCATTTCATTTGTCATTATTGCAGAAGAAAGCCCTTGCGCAACTCCGTTTTGCATTTCAATAGCCTGCTCCACCTCTGCGGTATATTTCATTAGGTATAAAATTGGAGCAAAGGTTTCGTGTTGTACAATTTCAAAACTGTTTTCAGCTTCTATGATTGCAGGTTTTACATAACAACCACTCTCAAAACCAGGGCCTTCTAAAACGCCACCCTCAACCAATACTTTTGCTCCCTGAGCTTTTGCTTTTTCAATAGCAGCCAGGTAGGTGTTTACAGCATCTACATCAATTAATGGTCCTACATGATTGTTTTCATCAAGGGGGTTACCAATAATGATTTGTTTGTAGGCACCAACAATAGCATCTCTTACTTTATTATACACACTTTGGTGAATAATTAATCTTCTAGTTGAGGTACAACGCTGTCCTGCAGTACCCACAGCGCCAAATACAGCTCCCGGGACCACTACTTTAAGATCTGCTGTTGGGGTTATAATAATGGCATTGTTGCCCCCTAATTCTAGTAATGATTTACCAAAACGCTCAGCAACAGTTGCGCCAACAATTCTTCCCATACGAGTAGATCCTGTTGCAGATATAAGCGGTATTCTGGTGTCTTTGGTCATCATTTCACCTACCGTGTAATCTCCATTAATGATACAGGAAATTCCCTCTGGAAGATTATTATCTTTTAATACACCAGCAATAATGTTTTGACATGCCACAGAGCACAAAGGTGTTTTTTCACTTCCTTTCCATACGCATACATCACCACAAACCCATGCAAGAGCTGTGTTCCATGCCCAAACAGCCACAGGAAAATTAAATGCCGATATGATCCCAACAATACCTAGTGAATGCCACTGCTCTCTCATCACATGACCTGCACGTTCAGAGGGAATTGTCTGGCCATTTAATTGTCTTGACAATCCTACAGCAAAATCACATATGTCTATCATCTCTTGTACCTCACCATATCCCTCTTGTAGTGATTTTCCCATTTCATAAGAAACAAGTTTTCCAAGTGGTTTTTTTAGCTCTCGTAATTTGTTGCCAAATTGACGTACAATCTCCCCTCTTAGCGGGGCTGGCATGGCCCTAAAGGATATAAACGCTTCTTGAGAAGCTTCAATAACCCTCTGGTATTCTTCTTTAGTGGTTGTGGTAACCTTACCAATTAAGGCGCCATCTACCGGAGAATAGGAAGCAATTTCCGCCCCTCCTGGATACCAGGAGTTTCCTGTTGAGGTTCCTTGATTTAAGGCTTTAAGCCCTAGTTGTTTTAACGCCTGGTCCATACCAAAGTCTTTTGCTACTGTTGACATAAAATGTATTTTTTAATCTCTATCTAGTAGAGGGTTGTTTTTCTAATTTGGTTTTTTTTAGCTGCTCAAGTTTTTTACATCACCTATACAAGTTTAAGCTATTGGGGTGTAGCGCGAAGATACGATATTGCTTACGTTCACAAAAGCATTTAAAAGGGAACAACAAGGCTATGAAAACACCAGTGGCAAGCCCCTAGTTTGTGAAACGACTATCTACATCCATTACAGTGTTGCAACTGTTACAGGTTCTTAATTGCTCACTGGTGTAGAAATCTTTAAAATGCTTAAAAAAGTCTACCTCTACGTCATTTAAGGGAAAGTACACTTCGTGTAATTTTTCATTGCAAGATTCACAAAACCACAGTAAGCCATCATTTACGTTTAATTTTTTTCTTTTGCGCTCAATCACCAGGCCAATAGAGTTTTTGCCGCGTACAGGAGAGTGGGGCACTTTGGCCGGGTGCAAATACATGTCTCCAGGGCCAAGCTCCATGGTTTTTTTAACACCATCTTCTTGAATATGAACTTGAATATTGCCCTCGAGTTGGTAAAACAATTCTTCTGTTTCATTGTAATGATAGTCTTTACGTGCATTAGGACCTCCTACAATCATCACAATATAATCACCCGCTTCTTTGTATAGGTTTTTATTCCCAACGGGCGGCTTTAGAAGGGCTCTATTGTCTTTGACCCACTGATTTAAATTAAACGGTTTTTGAATTGCCATGGCGATACTTTTTTGTTACACCATAAAAATACATAAAAAAACTCCAACATATAGCTTTGGGGCGGCTATAGGTTGGAGTCTCAAACAATAAATAAGTAGGTTTTAGTTCTTGTAAAATAGTTGGGTGAAATAATAGGTTCCGTTAGCATTTGGTATGATGCCAAAACCAGAGTGTGTGTAATCTCCCTCTATGTTTCTTTTGTGTGTTGGGCTATTTAACCAGGC
>CATEMS010000070.1 GCA_949507465.1 Flavobacteriaceae bacterium | reverse complement strand
TGAATAAACAAATCATTAAAACCAAGAAACTCTCGAATGAATAAAACACTATTGTTTACAATGTAAAGGTATTAAATCTTACAGAATAAAAATTCAGAAATAGAAACTACTTCTTAAATTGAAGCTTCTGGGATCTTCCCTTTTTAAATATCTTGTTACTTGCATGAGTTCCTTTGCGAAGTTCTTTTTGCTGGGCCAAGGGTAGTTGAATAATTTGATGGCACTCATCACTGCAGGTGTGTTCCATTTTTTCTGCGCAATCATCGCACTGAATAAACAACAAATGACATCCCTCATTAGCACAATTGGTATGGCTGTCAAAGGGGTTTCCGCATTGGTGACAATTAGAAATAACATCATTGCTAATGCGCTCACTTCTCCTGTGATCAAACACAAAGTTTTTTCCTAAAAACTTATTTTCAAGCCCCTGATCTTTTACCTGGCGGGTGTATTCTATGATTCCTCCTTCCAACTGAAAAACATTTTTAAAGCCTTTGTGTTTATAGTACGCGCTTGCCTTCTCACAACGTATTCCGCCGGTGCAATACATCACTAATTTTTTGTCTTTTTTATGATCCTTAAGGTCTTGCTCAATAATATCTAAGGAGTCTCTAAATGTGTCTACATCTGGAGTAATGGCATTTTTAAAATGACCTATTTCACTCTCATAGTGGTTGCGCATATCTACTAAAATAGTATCTGGGTCTTCTATTAAATCATTAAAAGTATTGGCGTCTACATGAACTCCTTTATTGGTAACATCAAAGTTGGTATCGTTAAGGCCATCTGCAACAATTTTGTGTCGCACTTTCACCTTTAATTTTAAAAAAGACTTTAAATCTTGCTCTATTGCGATGTTTAATCTGCAATTTTCTAAAAAATAGATGCCGTCCAAAAAAGCTTTAAATTCATTGAATTTGTTTCCAGGCACAGAGAGTTGTGCATTAATACCTTCTTTGGCAACGTATATGCGTCCTAAAACATCCAATGCGTCCCAGGCAATAAACAAATGATTTCTAAAAAGTTCTGGATTACCGATGTGAGCATATTGATAGAAGGACAGCGTTAAACGTTCATCTGCGGCTTGTTCTAGCAAAATGGCTCTTTCTTTGGCGCTCAGGGTATTGTACAGTTGCATGCTATACGAATGTTAAGGTTTAAAAAGAATAAGGTTCAAAAGTAGAAAAAAAGACGGGTAAAGCAATATTTTACAGCTAAAATACTTCTTATTCGTGAAGCTGCAGCAAGGAAACCTTCCAAAATTTGGAATATTTCCAAATTATTGTATATTTGCATTGACAGAATACTTTAAAACAAGTGTTCACAACCTTTAAAAAACAAGCAAGCTTTTGATCGTTTTAGGCAAAGCGAAGGTTTATTTTTAACACCAAAATAGGATTTAAATTACAAGATTATGGCAGATAAAGAAAAAGACGCAAAATTAAAAGCTCTAAAACTTACTTTAGACAAATTAGAAAAAAAATATGGTAAAGGAACCGTAATAAAAATGGGAGATCAAGCCATTATTGATGTGGATGTAATTCCCTCTGGATCTCTGGGTCTTGATGTGGCACTTGGGGTAGGTGGATATCCAAGAGGAAGAGTAATTGAAATCTATGGGCCGGAGTCTTCTGGGAAAACAACCCTAACAATTCATGCCATAGCAGAGGCACAAAAAAAGGGTGGTATTGCTGCTTTTATTGATGCTGAGCATGCCTTTGACAGGTATTATGCAGAAAGTCTTGGGGTAGATGTTGAAAATTTAATTATCTCTCAACCAGATAATGGAGAACAAGCGTTAGAAATTGCAGATAATTTAATCCGTTCTGGGGCCATTGACATCATTGTTATTGACTCTGTAGCAGCGCTAACTCCAAAAAGTGAAATTGAAGGTGAAATGGGTGATAGTAAAATGGGCTTGCATGCAAGATTAATGTCTCAAGCTTTAAGAAAACTAACTGGATCTATTTCTAAAACCAATTGTACTGTAATATTTATCAATCAATTGCGTGAAAAAATTGGTGTGATGTTTGGAAACCCAGAAACGACAACAGGCGGTAATGCTTTAAAATTTTACGCCTCTGTCCGTCTAGATATAAGGCGCTCAACACAGATTAAAGATACAAACGGAAGTGTTCTAGGTAATAAAACCCGTGTAAAGGTTGTAAAAAACAAAGTTGCGCCTCCTTTCAAACTCGTTGAGTTTGACATTATGTATGGGAAAGGCATTTCTAAGGTGGGAGAAATTATTGATCTTGGAGTAGATTTTGAAATCATAAAAAAAGCTGGGTCTTGGTTTAGTTATGACCAAACCAAACTAGGTCAAGGTAGAGATGCTGTTAAATCATTGCTGCTGGACAATCCAGAACTTATGGAAGAACTAGAAATTAAAATAAAAGACTGTATCAATACCTTAGCCAGCGCCTAAGTATATCCAAGGGCGAAGCCTCACCTGTATTGGTGGATAAGTTAAAACAATTTGAAGCAGGGTTTGGTTTTCTAAAAATCAAACCCTGTTTTAATTTTAGTATCTTTTGCTGTGGTTTAATGAATTGCTTTTAACTTTGGCCTTTTAAAAATAGTGCTTAAACACTTATATTAAAATCTATTTTTATTCGTTACACAAGACCGTGTTATGTCAATAAAAAAGCAAAACGCAACCCTATTCACATTAAAGCATCTATTTGGTGTAGCAACCAAGGACGTATGGCTTTTTGTGCAAAACAAATGCAAACAAACCAAGGCAACTACATTTGACTTTAGACCAAATCATACAAGGCTGTAAAAAGAAGGAAGCTAAAGCACAGGCAGAGCTCTACAAACGTTTCAGCGGAGTATTATACGCTATTTGTTTAAGGTATTCTCCCAATAGGGCAGAGGCTGAGGATAACTTGCAAGATGCTTTTATTACTATTTTTAATAAAGCAGAGCAGTTTAAAGACAAAGGCTCTTTTGAGGGCTGGGCAAAAAGAATAACTGTAAACACCGTGCTCCAAAAGTATAGAAAACAAAAAGTGTTTGCTATAGCTGATGAAGCGCAAATTGAGGATCCCGCCGACCAAGAAATTAGTGACAACGGGCTACCCCTTGATTATCTGCTTGGAATTATCCAAGAGCTGCCAAACAGGTACAGATTGGTGTTTACCATGTATGTAATGGACGGGTATTCTCATAAAGAAATTGGAGCCTTGTTGGGCATTAGTGACGGAACATCCAAATCCAATTTAGCCAGGGCAAGAGGAATTTTAAAAACAAAAATTGATCAGTACAATAATAACAGTGTTTAGGAAATAAGAAATTGCTGTAAACCAGCATGATTATGAAACAAAAAAAGAACATAGATCAACTCTTTAAAGAGCGATTTGCAGATCACCAACAGGCGCCTGGGGCTCATGTGTGGGATCAAATTCAAGCGCGCTTAGAAAAACAAAAGAGAGATCGTGGTATTGTTATATGGTGGAGAACTGCTGGAGTGGCGGCCGCCTTGGCTTTACTTTTATCTTTGGCAGGTCTGTTGGGTGATTCTCAAAAAAATGGTATCGTTGAGCAACAAAACGACGTACAAAAACAAACCAATACAGCTCCAGAGATTGACAAAACACTAGAGGTACCATTACCTGAGTACAAGACTGTTATTAGTGCCACAAATAAAGACTCGCGATCCAAAACAAACACACCTAGGCCAAAAGCAATAGACAATAAAACTGTAAAAAAAGAAACTCTTAGCGTGAAAAATATAGAAATTGCAGTTTCTAATACTTCAGGCAAGAAAAATGATGTAGCGTCATCAAAAAACTTGACTGTGGCGGCTGTAACATCAAAACAACAACCCATTGTTAAAGAAAATAAAGCGCCCTCTACTAATAGCGTGATAGTGCCTCCTGGTAATGCAGTAGCAAGCACCAAAACAGAAAAAACTGGTGATCCATCTTCAAAAAAACAATCTATTTTTGAGGCCATAGAAGAGCAAAAACAACTGGAATCTAACCAGGCTGTGGCCACCAAAAAAGATCAAAATAACCCTTGGGAGATAGCCCCAAACATTGCTCCAGTTTATTTCAACACATTAAGCCAGGGATCTTCTATAGACGCCAGCTTTGCTGACAATGCTCAAAAAGGCGATGTAAATATTAGCTACGGTATTGGCATTCGCTACGCGTTAAATGACCGATTAAAAATTCGTTCTGGAATAAATAATGTAGCGCTTAGTTACAGCACTTCAGATATAGAATTAGGTGATGGCCCTGTCTCGGCAGCTTTAAGAAATATTGATTATAACAGTGATGGGATTGTTGTTATTGCACAAGACCTAGGAACCTTTGCTAATCAAAACCAAGACGGAACCTTTGGTGAAATAACTCCAAAATCAACAAACGGGGAAGCCTTTATAAGTCAAAACATCAGCTACTATGAGGTACCCTTAGAGTTAAGTTATACGCTTTTTGACAGCACCTTTGGCCTAGATGTTATTGGGGGGTTCAGCACGCTTGTTTTGGGAGACAATCAAGTGTCTGTTACCGCAGGGAGTTATAGTGAACTTCTTGGGACGGCAAACAATTTGTCTAGTATCAGTTTTGCCTCCAATATAGGGCTTGGGTTGCATTATAAAATGTCTAGCAGATTCAAGATTAATGTTGAACCAATGTTTAAATACCAGTTAAATCCATACACAGATTCTTCTGTGAGCTACAAGCCCTTCTATCTTGGTATATATAGTGGCTTGAGTTTTAGGTTTTAGGAATCTTCAAAGCAACAAACTTTTGTTTTGAGGTTTTTTATTTGTTCTGTTTGTCTTTTTAGACAAACTACTTCATTTAAAAATCATCTCAGCGCCATGAGATGATTTTTTATTTCAGAAACTCTTCTACCTCAGAGATTGATATTTTCAAGACAATAGGGGTGTCTATATAGCTTGCGATTTCATGTTGATTGTAGTGAAGCACCAAGCTGTCTTGACTAAAACCAAGGCTATTGGGCATAGTAAAAGTATTGTCATTAAACCAAAAGTAATTTTCATTAATACTGCTTTGAGGTGAAATGTTAAACTTTTTCCTAAACGCTATTTCAGCATGGTTGCGTAAGGCATTATACTCCTTAAAAAGAACTTGGCTTGTGAGCCTCTCACCTGTTTTAATATTAAAATTAATGTAGCTAACATCTTGATGGCCATGAGCACCACCTGTGTATTTATATTGCTTAAACTCTAAGGTTAAAAGCCGTGTATCTCTGTGGGTTTCCTCTATAGAAGACTCAATAAAATATTCGGCATCCAAATCTGGGAACTCTGCGTGATCACGCCAATAAGAAGCAACAAACCCTTTTGCTGCCTCTTCTATGGTTAATGCCAAGGGGGGTTTTGATGGGTCTTCTAAGTACAAGGATGTCACAATAAATGAATTTACAGCAGTATTTAATCGCGTTTCTCTTATAGTATGTGGGGTGTATGATATATAGTCAATAGCAATCTTTGGACAATCTCTACTCGCGCAACTAGGAAGGTCCTCTTGAGAGAAAGACTGAGGCTGTGGTTTTGATAACTCTGGGTTACAGCTACTTAAAATAAGCGCCAAAAAAAACAAACACCAAGACCTAATTTCCATATCGT
>CATEMS010000069.1 GCA_949507465.1 Flavobacteriaceae bacterium | reverse complement strand
TATTTGTTGATGGCAACATTTCCCAAAAAACCAACTTCAAGTTTATTATTAAACTTATAACTAAGATAGGTTTGTGCGTCCAAAAATGTAGGTTTAAAGTTGGTTTGAGTCTCTTTGGCATTCACAAAAAGACTATTGTCTCTGTAGCGCAACCCAACAATACCAGTAAATTTTCCATCATTGGAAATGCCCCCCGCAGAAACACTAGCTCCAAGCAAACTAGCATCAAGGCTAGCTTGAAGTTCTGTAGGTTTTCTGTATGTAATATCTAAGACAGAGGAGAGTTTGTCTCCAAATTTTGCCTGAAAACCACCGGCAGAAAAGTCTACACTTGAGGTAAGGTCATCATTTACAAAACTTAACCCTTCCTGTTGACCACTTCTAATTAAAAAGGGTCTGTACACTTCAATTTCGTTTACATATACAAGGTTCTCATCATAATTGCCCCCACGAACAGCATATTGAGTGCTAAGCTCGTTGTTGTTATTTATGCCTGGCAAAGAGGTGAGTAGACTTGTTACGCCACTTATGGCAGAGGGCATTCTTCTTATCGCCTCTGGACTTAAAGTAGTTATTCCCTCAATGCGTTTGTTTTCTCTACCAGAAATAACAACTGTAGCAATTTGCTCAATGTCAGTTTTCATGACAGGATTTAATTCATAATCCTCATTGTTTGATAGGTTTAATGAAACTTGGACATTTTTATGACCAATATGGCTGTAGGTCAATACAACATTTTGATTGGCTTTTATTTCAATAAGGTAATATCCATCAAGATCAGAAATCGTTCCTGATGAACTGTATGTAATATTTACACTTGGTATGGGCTGATCAAACTCATCTAATATCACACCCCTAACGGTTGCCTTTTGTGCAATGAGTGCACTTGAATACAAAATTGATATAATTAGTAGAAATTTAATAGATGTTTTCAAAAGCGAAGATTAAAGTTTTTTTCTGAAAAATATAGCCTCAAATGTAGTGCTATTTCCAACATTATCGGTAACAATTAATCTTAAATTGTTTTGAGTATCACTCACCATATTGTCATTAAAGTCATAGGTTAAAACGTCTTTCTTGTGATTATATTCCATTAAAATAAAAGTATTATTTAGTGTTGCTCTATACCTACTTATACCACTATGTATGTCCTGTATCTTAATTTTTAAAGTTTTGTTGTTACTGATCCACTTTCCATCTGTAAAATTAACGGCCTTTACAGAGGGAGCAATAGTGTCCATGGCAAGTGTATAAGTGCCAAGGACTCTAGTTTTTGCGGTAAGTATGTTTTTCTCTCTTCTAGTTGTTGTGTAATAATAGTTGTCTTTGTAGGCTTGTCTGGCAATGTAAAGTTTGTTTTTATCTTCGATATTGTAATTGCCAATATCCATTGCAATTGAAATATTTTTATGCACAGGTATAACATCTTTATGCAAATGCAGGGTATCTCCAACTGTTTTAATATCCAGATAATGACCTTGATATAGCGCGTTTTTGGGGAAATCTATGGTAAACAACCCTCTTTGAACAGAACTTGAGATTTCACTAGGTATGTATTGGAGAGTATCTAGCGTTTGTTTTTTTGCCAACAGCGCTTCTTTTTTACCTAAAACGGGAATAATTATCTGTGTTAAATTTCCTTTATAGTCTTTGATGTCTATGGTGAAGTTGGAGGAGAATCCATCGGCTATAGTAACAAAACCATTATCTGATTCTTGTTTTATAATACTAAGTGGATTGTTTGTTTGGCGAAACAACTTTTGAATTTTAGTAGTATGTTCCTTAAAATATGTGTAGTCAATATATCTGTTTAGATAGCGCGTCTCATCAAATGAAAACTTTTCAAAACAAATATCAATTTTAGGCATACCGTTAAATGATGTTTGTATTTGATATACACCATTTCTATTGTAAGCACCATTTTGTTGATCTGTAGTGGCTACTCCAAATCCGATTTTTCCATAGGCACTAATTTTTTCTGTTTTATAGGTGCCATCTTTTTGTTTTATTAGTCTAAGTTGTACTGGATCAAAAGATTTATTTACAGAGGCATCATCTCCTATAGGATATGCAAAAACAGCAGTTACAACAGGGTCTTTTGTGTCAGGAATATCAAGGCCAAAGAGCATTGGATTCATAGGTCTGGAATACGAATCCCTGATTTCATAATGCAGGTGTGGACCACCGCTACTACCAGAATTTCCTGTGTAAGCAATAAGATCTCCTTTTTTTACTGGTAATGAATTTTGTTTAGGAAAAAGTTCAATTTCATAACTTTCTTTCTTGTACTGTTTTTGTTTGACCAAATCTTGTATGCTGGTCTCAAATTTTTGTAAATGAGCATACACAGTACTGTATCCATTAGGGTGTTTGATATACAATGCCTTACCGTAACCATAATGTGCTACTTTTATTCTGCTCACATAACCATCTGCAGGGGCATAAATTGGAATACCCTCTTTTTGCCTCGTTTTAATGTCAAGACCGCTATGAAAGTGATTGCTTCGAAGCTCCCCAAAACTTCCAGAGAGTAACATGGGAATGTCTAAAGGGTTTGAAAAATAATTTGAATCGATGGTTTTTTGAGCCTGTAACTTAAAAACCGAAATAACTAGTAGAATACGTAATAGGTTCATAATATGCTTTAATCTGTCTACTATAAAGGGAAGCGGTACACAAATATTGTGATTGTCTTTCAATTAAACAAAAATTAACGCAAAAGAGTTTGTTTATTAGATAGTGTCGGTTAACTTTGTGATAACAGTATTGAAATACCCATTGTATGAGTTCTATTATAGAACAAGTTGATTCTCTAGAAGTTAAAATAAGTAGACTCTTGGATAAGTATTTACAACTTACGCAAGATAAAGCCTCTTTAGAACAGCAAATCATACAATTGAAGGAGCAGCAAAGCAAATTTTCTTCTGAAATTTCAGAATTAAAAACAACTTGTAGCTCTCTCAAATTGGCAAATTCGATGCTAGGCAGCGACCAATATAAACGAGAAACAAAACTCAAAATAAATGCTCTTGTTAGGGAAATAGATCAGTGTATCATACACCTTTCTAGATAGCAATTCGATATGTCAAACCAATTAAAAATTAAACTTTCTATAGCAGACAGGGTGTACCCATTAACAATACATCCAGATCAAGAAGAGGGGCTAAGAAAAGCCGCTAAAAAAATAGAT
>CATEMS010000068.1 GCA_949507465.1 Flavobacteriaceae bacterium | reverse complement strand
TTATGGGCAATCATAGTGTGATAAAGGGCCGTATAAAAAGTGGCAAGGTTGTCTTTATTTGCGTCTTCAACAACAATTTTCTCTAGCTGTTGTTCCCAAGATTGTGTGGCTTCCCTTTTAAGGGTATCAAAGGTTTTTGAGCCAATTTCTACTTCCCTATTTAGTTTAGCCCCTGCCTGATCTACCGCAGAAATACCGAGGGATATATATACGGGTTCATTGTTTGGATTTTTGAACTCTAAAGCACATTTTCTAGCACCAGGCATCCCCTTTTTTGGGGGCGATTGCAGCATGTCTGTAAATGGATGAGACGTTTTAATATTAAAAAACAACCGCTGGTCTGTTGCCCATGCCTCTGAAAATCTAAACCCCTGAATTTCTGTGTCTGAAATAATTTCAATAGACGCATCTAAGACCTTGTCACGATGTAATAAATCTAGTATTAAGACTTGGTTCTCTGCGCTGGGATAGCTGTAAGAATGCATCGCTGCTCTGGTTGTTGTAGTTAAGGCCACATCAATATTGGTATCGTCTAAATGCACTTTATAGAAACCAGGTGAGGCCTCCTCCTTTTGATGAGAGAATGATGATCCATATCCTTTTTTGCCATTGGCTCCATTATTGAAATTAATAGACCCAGTGGGCATTAACAAAATATCTCCATAGTCACTAACCCCAGTGCCACTGAGGTGTGTATGGCTGAAACCATAGATATAATTATCACTGTAATGATAGCCGCTACAACCGTCCCAACCATCAAGACGAGTGTCTGGGCTTAGTTGAACCATCCCAAAAGGCGAGGTTGCCCCTGGATAGGTATGTCCATGGCCACCTGTTCCAATAAAGGGATTTACATAACTTGTGAGGGGCATGTCATTTGTGGAGGCAACAGGTTGCTTTGTATGGGAGCAACCTAAGAGTACAAATGTGACAAAGAGTGCAAAAATAATGTTCTTCATGGTCCTTTTTTAAAGAACAAAAGATACAACAAACATTGTAATTTTAAAGACCCTCAAACAAGCAATTTTAAGTTCATATTCACACAAGAGCTAAAAAAATGTAATTATCTTTAGGGCAAATAAAATCAAGATTATGCTTCGTTGGATTATTCCTGTTTTGATATACATACTTATAGATATATACGCTTTTCAGGCCATAAAAACCATAAGTAAAAATCCTGTTATACAAGGTGTTTATGTGTTGAGCTCTGCCGTTATTTTGGTGGTTTTTATATATGCCATTACTTCTGCAGATGCACGAACAAATCCTAATATGATGTATGCCTTTGGTTTCTTTATAGCGGTATTTGTCCCCAAACTCATTATTATCATAACACTATTTGGCGAGGATATTGTTCGGTTACTTGTTGGTGTTTTTAATAAAATTTCAGCAGGTAGTAACACTTCATTTATCCCATCAAGAAGAGCATTTGTAAGTACTCTTGCCCTGGGTATGGCAGCTATACCTTTTGCAGGGCTTTTATATGGCATGATTAAAGGGAAATACAATTACAAAGTGTTGCAATACACCCTTGAGTTTGATGACCTGCCTAGCAATTTTGACGGCTACACCCTTACCCAAATTAGTGACATACATAGCGGAAGTTTTGATAACCCAGAAAAAGTAAAATACGCTGTTGATTTAGTAAACAAACAACAAAGCGATCTGATTTTATTTACTGGTGATTTGGTAAACAATGTGGCTCAAGAAATGAATTCTTGGAAAGAGACCTTTGCTAGACTAAAAGCAAAGGACGGCGTATACTCAGTATTGGGCAATCATGACTATGGAGACTATGTATCTTGGGAATCTACAGAGAAAAAACAAGAAAACTTAAATGCCTTAATTGCCCTCCAAAAAGACATGGGCTGGGATGTGTTATTAAATGAGAGTAGAACAATCACACGAGAGCAACAAAATATCAAACTTGTGGGGGTTGAGAATTGGGGAGAGGGAGGATTTAAAAAAGCGGGAGATCTAGAAAAGGCCTGTGCAGATGTCAGCGCCAAAGATTTTACCATACTTATGAGTCATGACCCATCTCACTGGCAATCTAAGGTAAAAAACCATCCAAAAAACATTCATTTAACCCTTAGTGGCCATACCCATGGTATGCAATTTGGGATTGAAATTCCCGGATGGTTTAAATGGAGTCCAGTACAGTATAGATACCAAAACTGGGCAGGGATCTACAAAGAGTTTGGACGCTATATTAATGTGAATCGTGGGTTTGGATATTTGGGGTATCCAGGGCGTGTTGGAATTTGGCCTGAGGTTACCGTAATTACCCTTAAAAAGAAGCCCAAAAGTGCGTAATCATTGTTGTTTGGGTATAAATGTTATATTTGTATCATAATAAAGTCTCAAAAAGAGAAACCCCATGTCAAAATTTGGAGAAATTATTGAAACCAATGTTCCTGTCTTACTCGACTTTTACACAGAGTGGGATGATGCTTGTAAATCAATGCATCCTGTATTAAGAGATGTTGCGGCAGCCCTTGGTGACAAGGCACGAGTGATTAAAATTGATGTAGAAAAAAATAGTGAACTAGCTGAGGCACTTCGGGTAAAAGGCTTGCCAACACTTATGATCTACAAGCAAGGTGAAATGAAGTGGAGACAAAGTGGAGAGCAAGACGCCAATACCCTGATTGGTTTGGTACAAGAATACTTGTAATAACCTAGCCGCTTCTTTTCAAATACCATCCTTACCCGTATTTTTCGTATAGACCCCAAATTTATTTCAGGGTAGTCGAATCAGGCACTATGGCTTTCAAATCATTTGTTCGAATTTCTAAGCATACCCCTACTCACCTTGATTTTGTAGTAATTCTTCTAATGAAGCATCTGTTGGTATCTCCTTGTTTGGCTCTAAAGCAGGTTGATCTTCTATTTCTATACCCTCATCTGGATTATAAAGGTAAGGGAACAGCTTTATATAATTGTTAAATTTAACTGCCTCTGGTAGTGAATATCGTTCTGTATCCTCAGTTAACAAAACAGTGACAATAGCTCTGTAACGCTCCATATCTGTATATATCTCTCTGCGCATATCTATCTGTTCATTGGTCTTAAAACTACTGAAATAGAGTAACTTTTGCTGATACACAACGGCCAACTGCTCATAAATTTCTCGGGCTTTTTGTGGTTCATTGACACGATAATACATTTGCATGTATGGCTCAAGTAAAGAATAGAATGCAAAAATATCAACCGGCATTTTCTCCATAGCCAAATCCAGAATCTCCCTGGCTTTGTCTAACTTATCCTCTTGTAGGAGCGCTTCTGCAATACGAGCTAGATTGCTTCTGTAAGTTAAGCCATTTCTGCGCGTTTCAACATCATGGTAAATAGCTGGG
>CATEMS010000067.1 GCA_949507465.1 Flavobacteriaceae bacterium | reverse complement strand
ATACAATTTTTCCACAAAACATCTTCTGGCAAAGGCGCAATAATAGTTATTTCTTGTTTTTTTACAGGGTGTATAAAAGAGAGTTCTCTGGCATGTAAATGAATACTACCATCTTTGTTGGATCTGTCAAACCCATATTTTAAATCTCCTTTTATTGGACAATTAATACTTGAAAGTTGCGCCCTAATTTGATGGTGCCTTCCTGTTTCTAAAAGAATTTCTAGAGCGGTATACCGTTGCATTTTCTTTAAAACGTGATAGTGGAGTATGGCTTTTTTGCTTTCTGGAACTTCTTTTTTGTAGGCATAGCTTTTATTTTGCTTCGAATTTCTCTTAAGATAGTGGGTAAGAGTACCACTCTGTTTTGGTGGTGGATTTTTTACGACCGCCCAATAGGTTTTTTTTGTTTGCCGCTCTGCAAAAGATTTATTTAGTCTAGGCAATGCCTTTGACGTCCTGGCAAAGACAATCACACCGCTTGTAGGCCTATCGAGCCTATGGACAACACCAAGGTAGACTGCTCCAGGTTTGTTGTATTTCTTGGCAAGATAGGTTTTGGTGATCTCAGATAGTGGTGTATCACCAGTTTTATCTCCCTGTACAATGTCTCCGGGTCTTTTGTTTACAACAATGAGATGGTTGTCTTCAAACAACACCTGCAGGTTCTCTGGAGTGCTATGTGTAGTTTTTTTATTTGATTTGCTATGAGTAGGCTGTTTTTCCGAAATGATAAGATATTAGTACTGTTCTGTATCGTTAGGGAAATCTCCGCTTTTTACGTCTGTACTGTAGTTTTTAAAGGCCGTTGTCATCTCTTGGTACATATCTAGGTATCTTCTTAAAAAGCGAGGATTAAACTCATGTGTCATCCCTAGCATATCATGTGTTACCAGTACTTGACCATCTACATCATTACCTGCCCCTATACCAATTACGGGTATGGTAAGGCTTTGGGCTACTTCTTTGGCAAGTTTGGCAGGTACTTTTTCAAGAACAATCGCAAAACATCCAGCTTTCTCCAATAGCAGCGCGTCTTGAATTAAAGCTTCGGCTTCAGCATCTTCTTTGGCTCTTACGGTGTAAGTTCCAAACTTATAGATAGATTGAGGTGTTAACCCCAGATGACCCATCACAGGTATACCAGCATTTAATATTCGTTTCACAGAATCTTTAATTTCTTTACCACCCTCTACCTTAACGGCATGTCCTCCACTTTCTTTCATAATTCTAATGGCAGATCGCAAAGCTTCTTTGGGGTCACTTTGGTAGCTTCCAAAAGGAATATCAACCACCACCAAACTACGGTTTACTGCTCGGATAACAGACGTTGCATGGTAAATCATTTGATCCAATGTGATAGGTAGAGTTGTTTCATGACCAGCCATGACATTAGAGGCAGAGTCACCAACTAGTATTACGTCTATACCAGCTCCATCAACAATTTTTGCCATTGTGTAATCATAGGCTGTGAGCATAGAAATCTTTTCTCCTCGATTTTTCATATCTACCAAAGTCTTGGTAGTGATTCTTTTGTATTGTTTTTTTGCTGTAGACATAAGGTGATGTATAAAATGTAAATGTACTAATTTGTGTGTGATTTTTAATTGTCTGTTAATTAGTCATATTTTGCACTTACAGTTGTGCTATAATTCCATTTTCCTTGTACTTTCAGTACTTGCTCTATGACATCTCTAACGCACCCTTTTCCTCCATTTAGGTGAGACACATATTTACTAAGCCCTTTGATTTCTGGAACAGCATCCTGGGGGCAACAAGGTAACATAACTTCTTGCATTACTTGATAGTCTGGCAAATCATCACCCATGTATAAAACTTCTTGCGGTTTGATATTATTTTGCTCAAGGTAGCTTTTCAGTGTTTTTGTTTTCTCATGTATTCCCAAATGTATGTCCTTTATGCCTAATCCAACAAGACGTTTTCGGACTCCTTGATTACTTCCGCCAGATATGATACACATATTAAAGCCTTGAAGTAGAGCCTCTTTTAAAGCAAAGCCATCTTTGGTATGCATGGTTCTATGCATTTCTCCATCTGTGGTTATTGTGATAGTGCCGTCTGTTAGTACACCATCTACGTCAAATACGAAGGTGGTGATTTGGTGTAAATACTCTTTATAACTTTTACTCATTTTGTGCTGTATTTCTGTTTTGAATGCTACTTGTAAGTAGTTGATATACCTCTTGTTGTTGTTTTGTAAGCAGTTTTTGATGTATTTGAATTGTTTTTTCATCCCCTCTTTTGGCCGGTCCGGTTTGAGCTAGGGCAGGGCTTAGGGATTCTATTTTACTTGCTGTTTCTTTGATAAGGGGTGCCAATAGGTTAAAATCCAATTGTTGTTTCGTTAAAATATCCTCTGAGATATGATATAATTCATTTACAAAGTTATTTACAAATACGGCTGCAACATGCAACATAGAACGCTCAGGGGAAGATATAGGGTGTACCTTTTGTGAAATCAGTGAGCCTAAATTTATCAATAAAGAAAGATCTTGTTTGTTCTCTGCTTCTACACAAATAGGAATGTCTTTAAAATCAAGCGCTTTGTTTTTTGAAAAGGTTTGCAAAGGGTAGAATACACCTTTTCTGTTGTTGTTGCTACACTCTTGAAGCGCTGCACCACCAGAGGTGTGTACCACCAATTTATTAGTAAAGGGAAGTTGTGATGTAATATGATTTATCGAATCATCAGCTACTGCAGCAATATATACATATGCCAAAGGT
>CATEMS010000066.1 GCA_949507465.1 Flavobacteriaceae bacterium | reverse complement strand
TTATTTTACTTATCACCCTTTCACTGCTGTACTTATTTTTCAAGGAATTAAAAGTAAGCACATTTGATGTTGGCTTGTCTTCTGCTCTTGGTTTTTCTCCGGCTATTTTGCATTACGGGTTGATGTCTGTGTCTTCTATTACTGTTGTAGGCGCTTTTGATGCTGTAGGCGCTATTCTTGTGGTAGCCCTTATGATTGCTCCAGCTGCCGCTGCGTATTTGCTTACCGCAGATTTAAAAAAAATGTTGTGGCTTTCTGTATGTTTTGGAGTTTTTGCCGCCATTAGCGGATATTGGTTGGCGCACTGGTTGGACGCATCTATTGCAGGGTCTATAACTACAGTTCTTGGTTTGGTGTTTTTGCTTGTGTATTTTTTTGCGCCTCAAAAAGGGCTGTTGTCTGTCATGTATCGCCAAAAACAACAGCGCACAGAGGTCTCCTTGCTTACTTTTTTATTGCACCTTAATAACCACCAAGAAATAGAAGAGAGGCATATCAATCATTTGCGAGAGCACATTAATTGGCAACAGGTTAAAGCAAATACAGTGGTAGAGCTTGCCTTAGATAATAACCTGATTACCATCACCAATGAGGTTATTTCTCTAACAACAAAAGGCCTTGATTTTACCCAAACGGCTCTGGAGTATATCATTACAAACAAAAACGACAAAATAGAACACCTAAAGGACGATTTCTTTTTATTTAGAGGATAACTGTGTTTTTAAAACCACCACACCTATGAAAAAATTACTACTTATTTTTAGTATCGTGAGTATTGTTGTTTCTTGCCAAGTGTTAGCACAACAACAAGATCACGTTGATAGTACCTTTTTAGTACCCCTTGAAAAGTCAATAACTAAAGCTGGGGTCACTATTATCCTAGCTGCCGTTGTAGAAGATTCTAGATGTCCAAGGAATATAACCTGTATGTGGGAAGGGAAAGCAGTAGTGGAACTTTATGTTAGGGAGCCTGGGCAAGAATCTCAAAAGATGACCGTAGTTTTTCAAAACCAATCACAAAGTATCATAGCTCGCACACAGCATACTGTTTTTACAGCTTTGAGGTTACTTCCTTATCCTGGTGATTCTGGCAACAATACGGCGTATCAACTAGAAGTTGCCACCACAAAGAATTACTAATAAAATACTACTTACAGCGTGTATTTTTAGTGGCATCCACAATTATCATTACCACATTTGGTGTTACCGCCGTCAAGGGTGCCCACCGGTTTTTTCTTTTTGGACACAATAGCAGACCACACAAATTTATTCACCAAATAACCTGCTGCTACTAAAAACGTAATGAGTACAAATACTTCTTGCATTGTTAATTATTTAAACCATTGGTATGCTCCAAGAGCTGTAATATAAGCAATAGCTGTCATTATTACTAATTGCCACATGGGCCATTTCCAACCATTTGTTTCTCGTTTTACAACCGCTAGGGTGCTCATACACTGCATGGCAAAAGCATAAAAAAGCAATAAAGAGACCCCACTTGCAAAATTAAAAAGCGGTTTTCCAGTTTTAACATTAGTTTCTGCGGCCATTCTGTTTTTGATGGTTTCTACATCATCATTCCCAACACTGTATATAGTAGCTAGGGTTCCTACAAACACCTCTCTTGCTGCAAAGGAGCTTATCAGGGCAATACCAATTTTCCAGTCATACCCCAGGGGTTTGACGGCAGGTTCAATAAATTTCCCGGCATGACCAATATAACTGTGTTCTAATTTAAAGGCCGCTATTTTAGTTTCGAGCTCGCTATTTGAGATAGGAGTTTCCAGGTTATTTTGCTGTATTACGGCTTGGGCATTGTTAAAATCTCCTGGTCCGTAGGATGCCAGCACCCATAATATTATAGAAATGGCCAAAATGATTTTTCCTGCGCCAAGAACAAATGACTTTGTTTTCTCTACCACGGTAATGCCCACATTTTTAAATAGCGGTAATTTATAGTTTGGCATTTCAATTATAAAGAATGTTTTACTTCTTATTTGTAAGACCTTGTCCAGCATCCATGCAGATGCAATGGCTGCTCCAAAACCTAATAAATACATAAACATTAGCGTAAGGGCTTGTAGGCTAAACAACCCTAATACGCGCTGCTCTGGGATCACTAAGGAGATGATGATAAGATATACAGGCAGTCTTGCGGAGCAGGTAGTGAAAGGGGTAACCAAAATTGTAATAAGACGTTCTTTCCAGTTTTCTATATTACGGGTTGCCATTATTGCAGGGATAGCACAGGCAGTACCTGCGATGAGCGGCACAACACTTTTGCCACTGAGTCCAAAGCGCCGCATGATGCGGTCCATTAAAAATACCACTCGGCTCATATAGCCACTCTCCTCTAGTATGGATATAAAGAAAAATAAAAAGGCAATTTGGGGTATAAAAATAACAATACCCCCTAGCCCAGGAATAATACCCTCTGCAATAAGGTTTGTAAAATCTCCGGCTGGTAGGGTGTTTTTTGCCCATTCCCCAAGAGAGGCAAAGGCGCTATCTATAAAATCCATGGGGTAGCTACTCCAGTCAAAAATGGCCTGGAAAATAAGCAGTAAAATGCTAAAGAAAATCAAGTAGCCCCAAAATTTATGCATTAAAACTCGATCCAAGCGGCTTCTTATGTCTTTGGCGTTTTGCTTGTCTACAATAAGGGTCTGCTTTAGTACCTGATTGATAAATTGATAGCGTTTTATGGTTTCCTTTTGCTGTAATCTTTTAAGATTGCTAATACTCTCTGTCTTAAAACTGGCAACTCCCTGGATTTGCTTGCGATCCAATTTTCCAAAGTTTACATCTTGGGTGATCACAAGCCAGAGCTTGTAGAGGTCTTGGTTTGGGAATGTTTTTCTAAGACTGTCAAAATACTCTGGGGCAATACTTGAGGCATTTAAACAAGGTGAAACAGATAGTCTTTTGTAGTTGGTGATAAGTGTTTTTAATTCTTCAAACCCTTGATTTTCTCGAGAGCTAATTAAGGCTATTTTGGTCTCAAGCTTTTGCTCTAGCGTTTCAATATCTAGGGTAATGGCTTTGCGCTTCATGCGATCTGCCATATTAATGACCAATATGGTAGGAATCCCTAAATCTTTTATTTGGGTAAAAAGAAGCAGATTTCGTTTTAAGTTTTCGATGTCTGTCACCACAACCCCAACGTCTGGGAAGTCTTTGTCATTTTTATTTAACAGCAGCTCAATCACTACATTTTCATCTAGTGAAGAGGCATTTAAGCTGTAGGTTCCAGGCAAATCAAGTACATGGGCTTTTACCCCTCGCTCTAATTTGCAGATCCCTTGCTTTTTCTCGACAGTAATTCCAGGATAGTTTCCTACTTGCTGGTTGAGTCCAGTGAGTCTGTTAAACACAGAGGTTTTTCCTGTATTAGGGTTTCCAATTAGTGCAACGTTAAACTGTTTTGCCATGTTTTAAATTCCCTCAGGGGAGCTTTTTTGCTCTGTGATAACATCAATCTGGATTTGAGAAGCCGTCTCTTTTCTGATGGCTAGATGCGCGCCATTTACAGTAAGATACAAGGGATCTTGAAACGGGGCCGTTTGTACAAGAGCTACTTCATTGCCAGGCAAACACCCCATTTCTAGTAGCTTTAAGGGCACGGTATCTACAGAAAACTCTCTGATAATTCCGCGCTGTCCTTTTTTTAATGTAGCAATGGTTGCCATATTATTTAGATTGATTTTAAACAAGCAAAAATAATTATTTGCAACCTACCTGCAAAGCTTTACAGGATGTATTGTGAAATTTTAACGCAACGATAAGATTGTTGGCTTTTAATAATTAATTAGACCAAAAAAGATAGATTTTTTTCCTTGGTTTTGTAAAACGTCAATATCGTGCAAGATACGATCCATCTCCTGGGCTTGGGTGCCATCATAAAATCCACGAATTCTTTTGTTGGTGTCAATTAAAACAAAATTTTCTGTGTGAACCAGCCCAAGAGGATCTTCAGGATTTTCTTTTGCCACCAGGTATTGCTTTCTGGCAAGATTGTAAATCTCTTGTTTGTTTCCAGTAACCAGGTTCCATTTTGTAGGGTTTACTTTTTTTTGTGTGGCATATTTTTTAAGCTGAGCTACCGAATCCACTTCTGGCATCACGGTATGGGAGAGAAGCAATACCTGTGGGTTGTTTATTAGTTTGTTTTGTAGCTCTAGCATGTTGCCTGTCATTACAGGACAAATGGTTTGGCAGGTTGTAAAGAAGAAATCTGCCACATAAATTTTATCCTTGTAGGTATCTTGTGTTATGGTTTGTCCGTTTTGATTGGTTAGACTGAAATTTGAGATGGTATGGTACTTTTTTTGATGTCTAATTTCTTGGGAAACCAATGCTGCGCTTACCTCAGAGGGCTGGTATACCGGAAGCACCTCTGCGGGTTTTAGAATGCTATAGAAAATGGTAACTATAACAATAGATAGCCCCAATAAGACCCTTGCGAACAATTTATATTTCGAAAAAAACTGTAGCATAACTCCTTTTAATAACAGGCTACAAAAATACGACCTAAAAATCATAAAAACGCTCATGATAAGTTCTATTTTAATTTATCAATAAATCAAAAAACAACATTTTTTTTGCACTGTATAATAGGTTACTTTTGTGCCCAAGAGCAGGACATTGTATGAACAAGGGTTTTTGCTTTTTTGCTTTGGTTTTGGAGAGATAAACCAGAGAATAACCATCTATTTTATTGAGCTATGAGTCCATTTTTAGTTAAAGCGATACAATTATTGCTAAGTCTATCTTTTTTAATCGTTCTTCACGAATTAGGGCACTTTATACCTGCTAAATTATTTAAAACCAGGGTAGAGAAATTTTTCTTATTCTTTGATGTAAAGTTTGCGCTTTTCAGTAAAAAAATAGGAGAGACCGTATATGGCATAGGGTGGTTACCATTGGGGGGATATGTTAAAATATCTGGAATGATAGATGAGAGTATGGATAAAGAACAGATGGCACTCCCACCTCAGCCTTGGGAGTTTAGGTCTAAGCCTGCCTGGCAACGACTTATCATCATGCTAGGAGGGGTTACAGTAAACATCATTGTTGGGTTTGTTATTTACATGGGGATATTATATTTCTACGGGCAAGACATTACAACCAACAAAGAACTTCCAAACGGTTTTGCCGTCCACAAGTCTTTTAAAGGGTATGGATTCCAGGATGGAGACAAGATTTTATCAGTAAATGGTGATCCCTTTGAAAATGTAACAGCAATCAATAAACATTTATTTTTACGCGATGTAAATACCATAGGAGTGGTGCACAGTAATGGCCAGAGGCAAACCATTGAAATGCCCCAGCAGATAGGCACCCTTATGTTTGAGAATGATGTATTAAGACCCTTCACCCAGAGAGTAGCTCCAATTTTGGGCGTAATTGGAGACGAGAGTTTTCCTGCGGCTGCTGCCGGGTTCAAGCTAGATGATACTATTTTAGCTGTAAACGGTACACCCATTGAGTTTTGGCATGAATTCCAGGACCTTGTAAAAGAGAACGGACAAAAAGAATCTGTTTTTTTAATTTCTCGTGATGGAGCGCAGCTCACATTAACGGCAAGCCCAAATGAGACTGGACAAATAGGCCTGTTGCCATACAGTAGCTCCATACGCAAGCAATATACCCTTGGAGAGAGCATCACTGGTGGTATAGGATATGGGGTAGATGTTTTAAAAGATTATGTAACCCAATTTAAGTATGTTTTTACACAAAAAGGAGCCTCACAAGTTGGTGGTTTTGGAGCTATTGGGGGCTTATTTCCTGACACCTGGGACTGGACTAGTTTTTGGCAAACAACCGCTCTGATTTCTATCATACTAGCCTTTATGAATATCTTACCGATTCCTGCTTTGGACGGGGGGCACGTGATGTTTTTATTATACGAAATGCTAAGTGGTCGTAAGCCTAATGATAAGTTTATTGAGTATGCGCAGATGGTTGGTTTTTTCTTGCTTATTGCCCTGGTTTTATTTGCCAACGGAAACGATATTTATCGATACTTCTTTGGCAGCTAAAAAAAACAAAAAACTATTTGCAACAGATAAAAAATAATTTATATTTGCACCCGCCTTGTAACCATACGTGTTTCAAACACTTTTAATACGGGGCATCGCTAGAGACACGAGTCTTTATTTTTCTATATGAAATTCCTCTTTAGCTCAGTTGGTTAGAGCATCTGACTGTTAATCAGAGGGTCCTTGGTTCGAGCCCAAGAAGAGGAGCGAAAATTAGAAGCCTTCACAGCAATGTGAGGGCTTTTTTTATGGCCTCTAACCAGTTGTGAAACCTTCTAAAAGGTTCACAATACTTTTATCTATACAACTCAAAGAACAGTATAAAACTACTAAAAATTGACAGACTTTTGACAGACATTTATGTTCTTTTCGCCTTTTACACTCTTTAACAACCTATGTTGTGCCAACATATCTGCTCTAAAGAGGAATTTATTAAGCACCAAAAAAGGCACTATAATTAAATAGTACCTTTTAAACATCATAAATTAATACTATCAATTTAATTCAAAACCATCACAACCCTCTGAACTAATACATCCAGTATAAACAATTGTTGTTACTTCTCCATCATTAAAGGTTACATCAATATTTCTTATTACTAATTGTGGGCCAGATAAACGTACTTCTATATTTATATTTTCATACCCACCAGGCATCCCATTATCTAAAATAAATATTTGTTCATTATTTGGAGTAATATTAAGTTGTGTAAACTCATAATTTAAAAGTTTTACCCAAACAACATTTCTGTCATCACTATCAGTGGTTTGATTTACTACTCTTAACGATGGGTAATTGTTTCCTCCCTTATCCTCACCACTACACC
>CATEMS010000065.1 GCA_949507465.1 Flavobacteriaceae bacterium | reverse complement strand
CATAAAGAAATAAAAGACCAGCCAGCTCCATTTATATATGAGCGATTAGGAGAGCGGTACCGTCATTTTTTTATAGACGAGTTTCAAGACACCTCTGTCATGCAATGGCAAAATATGATCCCCTTGATAGACAATGCGCTATCACAAGCGCACACTTCAAAAGAAGGCTCTCTGCTTTTGGTAGGAGATGTAAAACAAGCAATTTACAGATGGAGGGGAGGTAATCCAGAACAGTTTTTATCACTCATTGATGAAAAATCTGATTTTGACACTGTAAGCCCAATCATTGAAAATTTGCCTAAAAATTACCGTAGCCTGAAGGAGATCATCTGCTTTAACAATCACTTTTTTTCATACATCTCCCAGTATCTAGAAAACCCCTTGCATGAAAAACTATATATACACGGTAACCAACAACAGTGTAATGAAAAAACAGATGGATATGTTAGTTTAGAATTTATAGAAGCTCAAAACAAGGAAGAAAAAAACCAACATTACGCAGAAAAAACCCTTGCCATTGTAAAGCAACTATACCAGAGTGGGTTTGCATACAGCGATATTTGTGTGATAACCCGAAAGAAAGATGATGGGGTGCTTTTAAGTACCTATCTTATGGAGCATGGAATAAGTGTCATTTCCTCTCAAACCTTACTTCTAGAAAACTCAGAGGTGGTTAAATGTATTTTTAACACCATTTTGCTAAGTGCTCACCCCACTCAAACACAAACTAAAATAAGGGTATTAGATTTTCTATACACTCATTTTAAAATAGGGGTAGACAAACACTCTTTTTTCAGCTCCTTTTTGGAAAATGGAGCCTTGTTCTCTCAGACCCTAAAAAATTACAATATTGATTTTAACCTTAGCCATCTAGCCCAACAATCTCTCTACCAAGGGGCAGAGTATATTGTAAAACAATTTAATTTAGATAAAATTTCAGATGCCTACCTGTTTGGTTTTATGGACCTTATATTTGAATACCAACAAAAACCACAGGCAGACACCTTAGGCTTTATTGATTTTTGGGAAACAAAAAAACAAAGCGCCTCTATTGCCTGTGGGGAGAACACCAACGGTGTTCGGTTCATGACCATTCATAAAGCCAAAGGCCTCGAGTTTCCTGCGGTTATATTTCCCTATGCTAGCACAGAACTCTATAAAGAACAGGAACCTAAAACATGGATTTCTGTGCCCAACTCCTGGAGTAAAGACTTTGATAAAACACTTATAAATTACAATAAAGACATTGCTAATTTTAACCCCCAAGGCTTAGAGATTCATACAAAGAGAAAACAAACCATAGCCCTGGATAATTACAATCTACTGTATGTAACTCTAACGCGCGCCGTAGAGCAGCTTTATATCATTACAGAGACACCTAAAGCGGTGAAAGATACCATCAAAAATTTTCAGCAACTTTTTTCTGAATTTTTGAAGCATCAAGGTACCTGGGATGATCATCAAAAGGTGTATACCTTCGGAATATTGAGCCCTCAAAGGTATGGTAAAAGCAAACCAATCCATGGGCTGGTTTCCCCTGAGTTTATAAGTAGCACTCCCCAAAACCATAATTTACATATTATAAACAATAGAGGCCTTATCTCAGATATCAAAACAAAAGAAGCTATTGCAGAAGGGAATCTTTTTCACGACACCATGCAGGAGATAAAACATCACGGGGATTTGGACTTTGTTTTTGAAAAATTAAGGCGCCTTGCAACTATTTCTGAGCAAAAAATAGCGTCCCTTGAATTAAAGATACAAACAGTGTTACAAGACCCGGTGCTATCTCCTTTATTTGAAAATGATGCCCAGGTGTATAATGAGCGTGATATAATTACAAAACAAGGGCATACCTTAAGGCCCGATAGATTAAATTTTCATCCTCAAACCAACTCTGTTACTATTGTAGATTATAAAACAGGGATTCCAAGCTATGACCATGAAGATCAAATTAATGGCTATGCAACTGCCCTGAGAGAAATGGGCTATACAATTAAAGACAAAATTTTGGTCTATACAAATCAAACAATACTGATAAATAAAATTTAACTTTGTTTTTTAAACTATCGTAAACCACACCCATGTACGGAACCATTAAAGCTCACTTACAGCAAGAAATACAGGATATCAAAGACAATGGTCTTTTTAAAACAGAACGAATCATAACTTCCCCTCAAGGGGCAGAAATTGCAATTAACACTG
>CATEMS010000064.1 GCA_949507465.1 Flavobacteriaceae bacterium | reverse complement strand
TTGTTAAGCGAACTTGTGCCCTCTGAAAATACAGATAAACTTCTTTTAGATATTTTCAAATCCAATACGGTGATTTACCCTGTTCTCAAAAATCAAGTCATTGAGGCATTGTTAGATAAGGTTAGTGCTAAAGTAGATAAAGCAGAAAATGAAATGAAAATTATTTTACATGGCACCTACCAAAATTCTATGATTAGTGCGGGTGTCACTCTTGGAAAAAGATTAATTAAAGAAACCAAGAAAACATTAAAAGAAATAGAAGTGTTGCTAGGAAAAAGTGATCCTATTTACATAGAAGCTATGGATAAGGTGTTTAGTCAAGTTAATTTTCATGGAATATTACCCTTCAACATGCTCATTCAAAAAATCAATGAATCTGAATCAAATTTTTATTTATTACTTAAATGTGATTTGAGTATGGTCATTAGCCTTTATAACAGCGCTATACGTAATCTCTCTGGTTTAGATTTACCAATTAAAGAAACTTTAAAAAATAACAAAAAAGGAGTTGAAGACACTAACTCTCAAATCACGATCATCAAAACGAACCAAGCGAGACAAGCTAGACGCCAACAATACAATAGTAGTGATAATGGTCAATGCTTTATTGCAACTGCTGCCTTAGGTAGTTATGATCATTCACAGGTAATAGAACTGCGTCATTTCCGTGATCAATGGATTTTAACCAAAAATTGGGGTGTAGGATTTGTTAAATGGTACTATCACTATGGTGCAATTGCAGCAAAGTTTATAGAAAAAAGTTTTACCTTGAGAAAATTAAGTTATGTATTAATAGTAAAACCACTGGTGATTTTATCCAGGATAGTAAAAAATAAATAAACAGAAAATTTTTAAATTAAATAAAGTCATAAACCAACAATATGAAAAAACTACTAATTTTTATAACACTAGCATTAACTGCTATCTCTACATATGCACAGACAAATACTAAATTAGATTCTCTGCATACTGTAATTAATAGTGAGGTAAACCAAACCAAAAGAGGTTTAGAGGAGCAAATAACTTTAATCAATACAGAGTTAAAAGCCAATAAAGAACAGCAACAGCAAGCGGTCAAAAGCCTTGAAGATAGCGCAAAATCAATCATTGGAGATTCTCTTGGGGGTGTTAGAACGCAACTTAGTAACCTAGTAGAAAAAGAAGTTTCTGCCCTAAGCTCGCTTATAAAGGCTCAAAACAAAGAGATGGCCAAACTAAATAGCAGCATTGTTACCCTTAAAGACCAGTTAGATGGAAATCTCACCAAAATGAATTCTCAGTTAGACTCATTAGACTCAGGACTTGGTGATGCCAACAAACAACTAGAAACAACTAAACTAAGCAGTGAACTTGCCAGACAAGACATCAAGGACAATGTATTATACCTACTGGGTGCAATTTGCATAATTCTAATTTTAATTATAGTTGTTTATTGGTTAACACATAAAAAACACACAACAGCACAAAATGAAATAGCAGATGCCAAAACGCACCTAGAAGAACAGATAAATACAGCCAATGCAGATTTTGCAGAAAAACTTCTAGAGGCTATGAATAAATTACCAAAACCAGGAGAAGCAGGTGACACTTCCCAAAACCCAGAAGATAACCAAGGATTAATACTTGATTTTGCACAGCAAATAGCTAGCATGGAGAATAATATCTGGCATTTACCAGAAGGTGATGGAGTTAGAAGGAGAATTGAAAGAGCCATAAAAAAGATGCGAGATACATTTAAAAGTCTAGGATATGACATGCCAAAACTACTGGGCACAGAAGTCTCTGAGAATCAAATTATAAAAATAAATAATCGAAAGGAAGATTTATCAATTCCAGCAGGAAAAGTAATAATCAGCAAAATAATTAAACCTCAAGTACTTTATAATAACAAAATGGTTCCAGGAGTAGAACTAATTGTGGATGTAATACATAATACAGAAAATTAACAGAATATGGGAAGAATAAAAATTGATTACGGAATAGATTTAGG
>CATEMS010000063.1 GCA_949507465.1 Flavobacteriaceae bacterium | reverse complement strand
GTATTAACACTCCCTGGTATTGCCGGTATTGTTCTTACCATTGGTATCTCTGTTGATGCCAACGTACTTATATTTGAGCGTATTAGAGAAGAAATGGCTAAGGGTAAATCTCAAAAAGACAGTATAAAAGATGGTTTCCAAAATGCATTGTCTTCTATTTTAGATGCTAACATAACAACAGGACTCACAGGTTTGATACTGTTGATTTTCGGAACAGGACCTATTCAAGGTTTTGCAACTACCTTACTTATTGGTATTCTTACCTCTTTGTTTACGGCAATTTTTATTACAAGATTGTTTATTGATAGCTTTACTAAAAACGGAAAACCACTAGCATTCTCCACCCCAGTAACAAAAAATCTGTTTAAAAACGTATCGATTAATTTCTTAGGCAAACGCAAGATAGCCTATGTGATTTCTGCTATTTTAATTACAGTAAGTATTGGATCTTTGATTACAAACAGCCTAGATCAAGGTGTTGATTTTGTAGGGGGTAGGACATATACAGTACGTTTTGCACAAGATGTTGATGCGGCTGCAGTAGAGCAAGATTTAATTGCACAATTCAGTAGTGCAGAGGCAAAAACCTATGGCGCAAACAATCAGTTAAAAATAACCACAAAATACAAAGTAGGTGAAACTGGATCTGAGATTGATAATGAAGTTCAAGTTAAACTATACGATGGTGTAAAATCATACCTTCCACAAGGAATGACCTTTGATGAGTTTAGAGAGGACAACACAGCTAAAATAGCTGGTATAATGGAGTACTATAAAGTGAGTCCTACCATAGCAGATGATATTAAGAAAAATTCTTTCTGGGCTGTATTTGGATCTTTATTTGTAGTGTTCTTATATATCCTAGTTCGTTTTAGAAGATGGCAATTTAGTTTGGGTGCTGTAGTAGCGGTATTCCATGATGTGTTATTAGTGTTGGGAGTGTTCTCTTTAACGCAAAACATTATGCCATTTAGTATGGAGATTGACCAGTCCTTCATTGCTGCGATATTAACTGTTATTGGATACTCATTAAATGATACCGTGGTTGTTTTTGACCGTATTAGAGAATATTTTAATGACAATCCAAAATGGGCATTTAGCAAAGTAATTAACAGTGCATTAAATAGTACTCTTAGCCGTACGTTAAATACTTCTTTAACGACACTGATTGTACTGTTGTGTATCTTCTTTATTGGAGCAGAGTCTATTAGGGGACTTATATTTGCACTAATGGTAGGTGTTGTAGTAGGAACCTACTCTTCACTGTTTATTGCAACTCCAGTGATGTATGATACTGTGAAGAAAAAAGCTAGTGATTTGCTAGAAGTTAAAACTCAAGAGGTAGAAGCATAAGCTACTGAGCTACCGTATATTTAAAAAGCCTTCTGGATTTCCAGAAGGCTTTTTCTCTTTACGATAATTAATTACTGGTGTATGTTTTTTTGTAAGACTGCATCATAAAATATATCCCGCCAATAATAAAAGGAATACTAAGCCATTGTCCTGTATTTAAAAGCCAATCTCCTCTGGAGTCTACTTGGGCTTCTTTGACAAATTCTACAAAGAATCTAACAGTCCATAAAAGCACTAAAAACAGTCCAAACAAAAATCCGAGTTGTTTGCTTTTATCTGTTTTCCAGTAGAAATATAAAAGTGTTAAAAACACAAAAACATACCCAAAAGATTCATACAACTGCGCTGGGTGTCTAAAAGGAACACTTGCCAATATATCTGCAAATATGGGGTCATTTGCTATGGCATCATAGGCCTTACTAGGATCTTTAATATTGGTAATAATTGTTGCTTGTCTGGCTCCAATACTATCTTTTAAAAACTGAACTCCTAACGGGAAGTCTGTAACTTCTTTCCCTATTATTTCAGAATTAATAAAGTTTCCAATTCTCACAAATATAGCTCCACTTGCCACTGGTATAACAACACGGTCCAGTATCCAAAGCATTGGTTTTTTTATGACTTTCTTGCTGTAATAATACATCGCAATAATAACGGCTATGGCCGCTCCATGACTTGCCAAACCTCTAAAACCTGTGTACTCTATTTCTGGCACAAACCTAAAAGGTAAAATAATGGATAATGGGTCTTGAAAAATAAGCTCACTTTGGTAAAATAGTACATGACCAATACGGGCTCCAATTAAAATGGCCATAACCATGTAAATAAAAAGACTGTCTAGGTTTTTTTCGCTTTCTTGTTCTCTTTTATAGATTTTTTTAATAATGTACCACCCTAAAGAGAAGGCCACTACAAACATTAGACTATAAAATTGGATTTTAAAAAACCCAAGATCAATTCCATCTGTTGGATTCCATAATAGTGTAAGAGCTTGCATAAAATATTAATTTGTTATTGGGTAAAGATACTATTTTATTGATGTTAAATTTCTTGTGCTTTCTTTTTATTGGTGGGAACTGGGTCGTGTCCATGACCGCCCCAGGGCGCACACCGAGCAATTCTTTTTAAAGAGAGCCAACCTCCTTTTAAAATACCATGGGTCTGTAGTGCTTGTAGTGCGTAATTAGAACAACTAGGAGTGTATCTGCAAGTTGGGGCAAATAGGGGCGATATCAACCTTTGGTAAAGGCGGATGATAAGAATTAATGGCGCTGTAAGAATATTTTTCATCAAAATAAGTACGTTGTTTTTTAAAGGGATACAACCATACTTAAAAGGTATTAACTCAAAGAGAACGAAGTCCCTTCTTTACCATCTTTTAATTGTATGCCTACCTCTTGCAATTGATCACGTATTTTATCGCTGGTTGCAAAATCTTTATTGTCGCGGGCTTTATTTCGTAATTCAATTAGCAGTTCAATGGCACCAAATAATTTGTCATCACCGTCAGTTTCTCCAGAAGTTGTATCTGTAAGACCAAGTACATCATAAATAAAGGCATTCATTGTGTTTTGTAGCACTTGTAAATCTTCTTTGGTAATGGACCCTTTTGCTTCCTTTAAAGTATGTATATACTTAACACCCTCAAAGAGTTGTGCGATTAATATGGGGCTATTAAAATCATCATTCATGGCATCATAGCATGATTGTCTCCAAGATTTAATATCCATACTTGAGTGATCACTAGTGGCTATCTTATCAATGTTTTTGCAAGCCTGCATCAGTTTATTATACCCTTTTTCACTTGCAACTAGGGCATCGCTGCTAAAATCTAGTATGCTTCTGTACTGTGCTTGATACATAAAAAATTTAGCAACCCCAGGAGAAAACGCCTTACTCAATACCGAGTTGTTTCCAGAAAATAATTCTGAGGGAAGGATGTTATTTCCTGTAGATTTTGCCATTTTCTTGCCATTGAGAGTAAGCATATTGGCATGCATCCAGTAATTTACTGGAGATTTTTTGTGAATGGCTTCACTTTGAGCAATTTCACATTCATGGTGCGGAAATTTCAAATCCATACCCCCACCGTGAATATCAAATTGTTGCCCTAAGTATTTTGTACTCATGGCAGTACACTCTAGGTGCCAGCCAGGAAAGCCCTCGCCCCAGGGAGATGTCCAACGCATGATATGTTCTGGCCCTGCTTTTTTCCAAAGGGCAAAATCTTGTGGGTTTTTCTTT
>CATEMS010000062.1 GCA_949507465.1 Flavobacteriaceae bacterium | reverse complement strand
TGCTATCGCCAATGATGATTATGTAGAAGTACATAAGATTGACATTGATGACCCAGAAAATACTGACCAGAAACCACACGAAGACAAACAATGTAAATTTCATTTCTAATGGAACACCAGAGATGCAACATCACAAAGCATCACCGCAAGATGAAAACTCACGGGGGGAGTGATGACCCTAGTAACATTTATTACGCAAAGGAGATCCTTCATAGGGCCTTCCACACACTCTTTGGCCATATGAATGCAGAAGAGATTGCACAGGAACTAAACCGCCACTGGATAGATCCTGCGTATTATCTCGAGTGTCACAAGAGAAAGAAAAACAAAAAATCCCCTGATTGATGTCGGGGGATTTATTTGTCCAAACTACCGGCTTAGGGTTTTCGAGGCCCTTGGCACATAGTTTGATTATACCATTTTTTGAAGTTTACATACAACTGTGAAGTCTTTTTCTAGTAGCTTAGAGTGGAAAGAATAGCGGCCACCATTCTTTATTGCCCTGTAAGTGGTCCATTGATTACCATAGCCTTTTGATAGAGCAAAGGCGGTAAGTTTTATATGATCCTCCCAGCTATTATGATCTAGTTCCTGATTGTATTCTTCAAAAAATTCCTTCTTATGAGACATAAATGTACCCTTGTGGTACTGAGCTATATTTGTTGCCAAATATTCACCGTTTTTATAATCTCCTTTTGTCTCTGGCTTTAATCCAGATTCGCATTTTAACACAGAATAAAGTATGTCTTTGTCTACCTTATAAGTGGTCGATGCTGTAATGATTGTATCGAGAATTTGTTGTTCTCGTGTTTTTTCTGGCACTATTTGAGGCTCTATGTCTTGTGGTTGGGCTGTCCCGATATTGAAAGCCATCAGTGGCACAACGACTATAGAAGCCAATTGTTTTGTAAGTAACATAGTATAAGAGGATAGTCCCTCTTGGGACCCCCATACATAAATTATACCACCATTTTAGTGATAGATATATTTACTTTTTACCCAGATGTGTTGTTATTTTACTCGTGTTATACCAGCAAAATTACCAAATCTGTCTGTAGAAAGGTTCTTTAGTAGTGACGCTACCATTGCGATCACTCCCGCATTCGTAACTAGTTTCCAATCTAAGGCAAAGATGTCCCCACCTTCTACAATAGAAAACAGGATAGCTACTACTCCAGCAATAACTGCTGAGATCACAGCGCTACGAACATCACTCATACTTATTTTACCTATATTTGTATTATCCATTTTATTGATTTAAAGCTATTAGTGTTAATTTCCCTACAATACCATCTGCGACTAGATTGTATTTATGTTGAAATTCTTTTACTTCGAACTCAGTCGCTGGACCAAAGATCCCGTCTGCTTTTAATCCAAGTTTTGTTTGTAGCATTTTTACATCTACCCCTCTACTTCCACGCCTCATTGTCTTTGTGAAGATAAACTTATTCAAAAGGAAATTATCGTAAGTCATAGTCCAGCATTCGGTGATGAATGGCCATTTGAAGTATTCCTCTGGTAGCCATTGCCAACCATTATCTCCTACGTTCCCCCAGCTGTTGATCACTCCAATGTATTTCTTCCCGTTGATTAGTTTTGCCTTACCTGCAAACAACCAGTGAGCCCATAGGTCTGAAGTCTGCTTTGGTGGTCTAGGT
>CATEMS010000061.1 GCA_949507465.1 Flavobacteriaceae bacterium | reverse complement strand
TCCTCTGCCATGCGCTTGGTTAATGTAGTGACCAAAACACGCTCATCAAGCTCTATACATTTGTGTATTTCTTCAAGCAAATCATCTATTTGATTGAGGCTTGGCCGCACTTCTATGGGGGGGTCTAGTAGCCCAGTGGGTCTAATAATTTGCTCAACATATACACCACCAGATTTTTCTAGCTCATAATCTGCAGGGGTAGCGCTCACGTAGATAACCTGGTTTTGCATGGCCTCAAATTCTTCAAACTTTAAAGGTCTGTTATCCATAGCAGCCGGAAGCCTAAATCCATAATCGACCAAGTTAACTTTTCTAGATTTATCACCGCCATACATTGCTCCAACTTGAGGTATACTCACATGAGACTCATCCACAATCATTAAAAAATCATCAGGGAAGAAGTCTAACAGGCAAAATGGTCTTGTTCCAGCAGGACGTCCATCGAGGTATCGTGAGTAGTTTTCAATACCACTACAATACCCTAACTCTCGTATCATTTCAAGGTCAAAGTTAGTGCGTTCGTCTAGGCGTTTTGCCTCTAGATGTTTGCCTATTTCTTTAAAATAGTCAACTTGTTTCACCAAATCATCCTGAATTTCTTTGATAGCCCCCTGAAGTATATCTGGTGAGGTTACAAACATATTGGCAGGATAAATATTCAACCGTTCATATTTTTCAATAACCTTATTATTCAATGGATCAAAGGCTTCAATTTCTTCTATTTCATCTCCGAAAAAATGAACCCTAAAGGCATTATCTGCATATCCAGGAAATATATCTACGGTGTCACCTTTGATACGAAAATTACCGTGGTTGAAATCTGCTTCGGTTCTAGAGTATAGACTTTGAACGAGTTTGTGTAATAAATTTGTTCTAGAAATCACCTGCTGTTTTTCAAGTGAAATTACGTTTTTCTGAAACTCTACTGGATTCCCAATACCGTAAAGGCAAGATACAGATGCAATTACAATAACATCACGTCGTCCAGAGAGTAGGGAAGAAGTGGTGCTTAAGCGCATCACTTCAATCTCCTCATTGATAGAGAGATCTTTCTCTATATACACACCACTTGATGGAATAAATGCTTCTGGTTGGTAGTAGTCATAGTAAGAAACAAAATACTCTACTGCATTGTTTGGAAAAAACTGTTTAAACTCAGAGTATAGCTGCGCTGCCAAGGTTTTATTGTGTGCTAAAACAAGGGTTGGTTTTTCAACCTGTTGTATCACATTGGCAACGGTAAAAGTTTTACCACTACCTGTTACCCCAAGAAGTGTTTGGTATTGCTCCTTGGATGCAATACCATCAACCAATGATTTAATTGCCTGGGGTTGATCTCCAGTGGGTGTAAAATTTGAAACAATATTAAATTTCATATACTCGCAAAAATAGCCAAATATGGCTATCAATTCCTTAAAATTACCCCAAAACAATTTCTTAAAAGCGCCTTTAGATACTATGTATGGCGTGTGTTAAATAACACCTAGTAGTTTACATATACATAGCCAATGATTGGAGTGGATCGTATTGGGTCATTTAATACTAGCACATAATAATAAGTACCCACAGGAACACGCTTTTTTTCATACAAAAGCCCTGTGTTTGGTATGGCATTCCAGAAGCCTTGGGTATTCCCTCCTGTGTAGATAAGGGTGCCTTCTCGAGAATATATTTTAAGCTCAAAGTTTTCATAGATGTTTAATAGGCCTGAGATTTCAAATACATCATTGATCATATCGTTATTTGGAGAGAATCCTTGAGGCACAAAAGGAGGACAGTTTTCTACTGAAATCCAAAAAGAACTCACGGCAAAGCAAACAGCTGTGTCTAGTCTAACAAATATTTCTTGCACCCTGTTTATACTTTGATAGCTTGAGGGATTTTCAATGGCAAAAGAATTTGAGCTTGCGTTTTCCAGGGAGGTGTAAAAACGTATGATGTCTTCTGTATTAGTAGAAATTAAATCATTTTGTACCGTAAGATCAAAAACAGCGCTATTAAAACCTTGGTTGCATAAAAGCAAATTTGGAAGCGGGGGCAAGGGGTCTATTGTCAGAAATTCAACCCCAGTTGTAAACTGGTTGTTTGTCTCGTCAAGTTCTTCAATAATTCCTTGGTTTGTTCCTGTATCATCTACAGATGCCAGAAAAATAAAACTATTAGCAACAGCATCTTGCAATGCAATTTCAATGAATCCATCTTCACTGGCTCCAACAGCAATGGTGTTTTGTGTTTGGGCTTGTCCAGAGAGTTGCCCATCAATATAAAATGCAATAGGTGTGTTGGCGGGTAAAGAGCTATTGCCAAGTATGTTGTAAACAGTATATTGTATTTCAATAAACTCTTGTCTGCAGCTATCTAAAGGCTTGTTGACAACGATGGTTGCATCAGGAAGCGCACACTCAATGATCTCTATAGTAAAGGAATCTATAAGATAGCACTGTGTGTTATCTGCGCGAACAAAAATCTGTTGTGGGTTTTCAATATTCGTGTAATTGGTTGGGTTTACAATGCTATTTTGACTAGTGTTGGCATCTGTAAAAGACTCATAAAAACTCAGTAAAGACTGGCTATCTGCCTGCACAACTCCTTGCGTTAGATCAAAACTCTGTGTGGGAGTAACATCACAAAGGGCTATATTTTGTAAAATACTTTCTTCAGGCAGCTCTGGAAGTGATATTAAGGCGCTGTCTTGATTGTTATCTTCTATGATTTCAAAGACGGTGCTTACTCCAGATCCATTATCATCTACAAATATATTGAGTTGAAAATCTGCTCCAATTTCAGTAGGTATGGTAATTGTAATGGTATTTGTTTGTTCTCCATCTATAGGTATGATTGCGTTGGTTTGACTCTGGCCAACAAGGGTTGTGTTTGCGTAAAAGGCAACGGGCGTTCCAGCGGGGAGAGGGTCTGTGCAGTTTAAGTTGTATACCGTATAGGTAAGTTGTAGATCCCTGTCTCCACATAAATCTCCTCCCTGAATTGTGTCTATGGATATGGTAGCATCTGGCAATTGAGAATTTAACACAGTAATGATTGTATTGATCATAACAAAATCTTGTCCAGAGGTTAAATCTATCACAGCGCTTGTATCACCGGGGCTTATGTTGTTTTCTATGGAATAAAAATCTATATCCATGTTATACATGGCCTGATTTTGGGTAAAGCTATTGGTACCATTAAAGGCATTATCTGCAGGGTTTAATGGTGGATTGGATATGATATTCCCATTAATTTGAAGTGTTTCATTGACAGCTAATGATTGGTCACCCTCCCAGGCTAAAAATCCAATTTTGGCCCCATCGTTGTCAAGCACATTAATGTTTGATAGATTAATTGTGAGGTTTGTATTGGTGGCAGAAACACTCTCTAGCCCGTCAAACACAGTAACTTGATTTAAAGGCAATGTAGTATCTTGATAAATAACGGTAATCGCCCATCCAGCGAAATTCGTTGTGTTTTCACAATAGGGGGCTATACTACCAGTTAGGTCTAAATCTGCAAGGGTGTATAAGGCGTTTCCAGTTGCTTGAACAAGCGAGGTTACCTCTGCAAAAGCTGCAAAATACTCAAGCCCATTGGTAATGGTTTCTGAGAAAGTTCTCTGGGCAGTAATTTGCTGGCCGTTTAGGGTAACATCAAAATCTCCTGTTCCAGACCCAGCCCAATACAGATATGCAGCAATGAGTTGTTGGTCTGGTTGTAACTCAAAATTTGCACTACTAGAGGTTAAAATCTCGCAGGGTGTTGGGGGAACTGCTCCTGTGTTTTCTCCGGTGTTTAGGGTATTTCCAAACGCTAGATAGTCATACTGTCCATTAAATTGGGCAAAAACAGCTACTTCTTGTGCCACCAAAATCGTCGGGGGAAACAGCAATAGTAAACAAAAAGCAACAAGGGATTTCATACCTATAATTAGTATGCTAAATATAGCGTTTTTTTAATTTAGTAAATACCTTAAAACTGTTTTTATAACAGCCTTGTTTAGCCACTAGAGGGTATGATTTTTATGCGCAAATCTTATTATATAGCCACATTATATTCGCGAAGGGCATCGTTTAAAGATGTTTTTCTGTTGGTGCTTTCTTTCCTTTTACCAATTATTAGAGCGCAAGGTACTTGGTATTCTCCTGCAGGAAACTTTTTGGTGTAGCTTCCAGGTATAACAACAGATCTAGCAGGAATCACTCCTTTTGTTTCGAGTGGAGTTGCTCCAGTCACATCGATAATCTTTGTGCTCATGGTAAGCACTACATTGGCACCTAAGACGGCTTCTTTTTCTACTCGTACACCCTCTACAACAATACAACGTGAACCAATAAAAGCTCCGTCTTCTATAATTACGGGTGCAGCCTGAAGGGGTTCTAATACGCCCCCTATACCAACTCCGCCACTTAGATGGACATCTTTACCTATTTGAGCACAGCTTCCTACCGTAGCCCAAGTGTCTACCATAGTACCTTGGTCCACATATGCGCCAATATTAACATAACTAGGCATTAGTATAACACCTTTACTGATGTAGGCGCCATGACGAGCAATAGCATGAGGTACTACCCGAATCCCCTTTTCTTTATATCCTTTCTTTAATGGAATTTTATCATGATACTCAAAAATACCTACCTCTAGGGTTTCCATTTGTTGAATTGGGAAATACAAAACTATTCCTTTTTTAACCCATTGGTTGACCTGCCACCCCTCTTTTGTGGGCGCTGCACAACGCAAGATGCCTTGATCACATAAATGCACAACTTCTCTTATGGCATCTATGGTTTTTTGTTGGTTTAATAAAGAACGGTCTTCCCAGGCTTTTTCTATGGTATTTTGAAGGTCTTTCATGGTATTTTTCTGCTTATGGTTTTTTATGGTATACAAATATAAACACCCTGTTGATTTAATACACCATATTTAGCATACTATACTATAAACCTTTATTTTTGTTCTGTAAATGGGTAGAATCCTTGCTATAGACTATGGTAGTAAACGCACAGGCATAGCCGTAACAGACGAGTTACAGCTCATCGCCTCTGGGCTTACCACAGTCCAAACTCATGGTCTGATGCCTTTTTTAAGCAACTATTTTTCTGAGCACAAGGTAGATACAATTGCAATTGGAGAGCCTACCCAAAGAGATGGAACTCCTAGTGCGATAGAAGGGAGTATTCAAAATTTTATAAAAGGGTTTAAGGAAAAGTTTCCCAATATTGTTATTGTTAGAGTTGATGAGCGTTTTACAAGTAAAATGGCCTCTCAGACCATG